>NZ_JBFUBK010000051.1:0-40406 GCF_056405815.1 Pseudomonas sp. P1_F1_2
CTGTCATTCAACATTAACGTTGACTGACTTGACGCCTTCGCGAGCAGGCTCGCCCCCACAGGTCGTTCATCGATAGCTGTTTATCGGCGACTCTGTTGCCACGCCGCCGCCAATCCGCTGCAGCAAATCACCGCGATCCCGATCACCGTAGTCAGGGTCGGTGTGTGGGCAAACAGCAGCCAGCCCAGCAGACCGGCAAACACAATCTGGCAATAACCGAACGGCGCCAGCAACGCCGGCGCAGCGTAGCGAAACGCCTGGGTCAGGAACAAGTGAGCCGTCATCCCGCACGCGCCCAACGCGACCATCATCAAGCCATGCCCTAGGCTCGGCACTTGCCAGAAGAACGGCACCAGCGCGCTCATCACCAGGGTGTTGCACAGGCCGGCGAAGAAGTTGCTGGTGGTCGGGCTGTCGATGTTGCTGAGCTTGCGGGTGAGCAATTGATAGAAGCAGAAGAACAGCGCCGAGCAGAGCGGCAGCAGCACCGCTGGCGTGAACAGATCACCGCCGGGGTGGACGATGATCAACACGCCGCTAAATCCACAAATTACCGCGATCCATTGGCCGCGGGTGACGTGTTCCTTCAGCAACGGCACCGACAGCGCGGTGACCAATACCGGCGCAAGAAAGTTGACCGCCGTGGCTTCGGCCAACGGGATGTATTGCAAACCGGTGGTGAAAAACAGACTGGTGCCCAACAGGCACAACGCCCGCATTACTTGCAGCCATGGCCGCTTGGTTCGCAGTACGCGCAATCCGGATTGCGGCAGGAAAATCCCCGCCATCAACAAGGTGTGAACCACATAGCGCGCCCAAACCACCATGACGATCGGATAGAAACCGGAGAGGTATTTGGACAGGGCGTCGTGACTGGAGAAGAGGAACGTGGCGACGACGATCAGCAAAATCCCTTTGAAGGGCTGGTTTACGCCGGAGAGCGGAGTGCTGACGGTCATGGGGGTCCCTTGTGCCTGGCGAATTACAATAATTTAGAACCTGGTTCCAGATTCCAATACAAGCATAGGCCGAAAGTGTTCGAACATCGCACGGTTTCACTGTGGGAGCGGGCTTGCTCGCGATAGCCATTCATCATTCAACATTGATGTCGACTGACACTCCGCCATCGCGAGCAAGCTCGCTCCCACAATGGATGGGTGGTGTGTTCGAATCAGCTGAACAACTCTGAAGCAAGGCTCGCCGCCGACAACTCCTCGGTATACCTCAACAACAGCGGCGCCAACTCATGCAACCGAGCACCCGGCATACGTGCGCTCGGCCCGGCGATGCTCAGCACCCCCATCACCCGCCCCTCGCTCGGATGGCGCACCACGGCAGCAATCGCCGAGGTGCCCACCGCCGAACTCTCTTCAACCCAGGCATAACCCTGCTCACGCGCCAGACGCAAGCGCTCCAGCAGTTCAATGTTGGAACGCGGCGCATTCGGCCCCAGGTCTTTGGGCCGCTCCCCGCCCTGGCGTTCTACCAGCGACAACGCCTCGGCATCGCTCATGCACGCCAGCCAGGCGTGGCCCGATGCGGTGTAGAACAACGGCGCATCGCGGCCCATGTCCGGGTCGTAACGCAGGCCGGACCGGGCACCTTGCGACTTGGCGATCCAGATCTGCCGCTCGCCTTCAATGACGCCCAGGCGCACCAGTTCACCGGTCTCCTGCGCGAGGCGATCCAGCACTGGCTGCACGATATCGGCGCCGCTGCCCGAGAGATAACGAAACCCCATCGCGATCAATTTAGTGGTCAGGTGATAGCGCAGGTTCTCTGGATTCTGTCGCACATAGCCCAACCGAATCAGCTCGGCGAGCAAGCGATGGGTCGCGCTTTTCGGGATGTCCAGTTGTTCCGCCAGGGTCTGCATCGGCAGTCCGCGCGGGTCACTGGTAAGGCTTTCCAGCACGCTGAAAACACGTTCGATCTGACTGCCGGCCATGGGAGGTTCCACACACAATTTGCCTGATTCTAGAAGATGAACCCGGTAATGCGAAATCTGGAACTCGTCGATCGCCAGGTTCATTCGATAAAAACCCGGCACCTGACGGAATTCGATGGGGAGTCCACGTTCATACAAGTCTGGAATACTGCAGGCGAACGCCGGGAATAGCCGAAACCCGGACGATCGGACTGGCGCCGCTCCCTCACACCAGCAACACTCACCCCCACGGACAATCAGAGGATTCCCACATGCTATGGAAAAAAGGCCGACGCAGCGACAACGTGGTCGATGCCCGTGGCGATGATGCCGGCGGTGGCGGTGGGGGCGGAATGCGTTTCGGTGGCGGCAGGGGCTTGAGCCTGACCGCGATCATTCTGATTGTCGGCATCGGCTGGATCACGGGCCAGGATCCGCTACAAATCCTCGGACAACTCACGGGTCAAATGAGCGAGCAATCGGCGCCAGCCACTAACCAGACCCGCAAGGCGCCACCGGCAAACGATGAGGGCGCCGAATTCGTCCGCTCGATCCTCGGTGACACCGAAGACACGTGGGGTCAGATTTTCCAGCAGGCAGGTCGGCAATATAAGGACCCGACGCTGGTGCTGTTCAGCAATCGCGTCAACTCCGCCTGCGGTCTGGCGACGTCGGCAACCGGCCCGTTCTATTGCCCGGCGGACCAGAAGGTCTACCTGGACATGGCGTTCTTCCAGGAAATGTCGCAACGCTTTTCCGCCGCCGGTGACTTCGCGCAGGCCTACGTGATTGCTCACGAAGTCGGACATCACGTTCAGACCTTGCTCGGCGTTTCAGCGAAAATTCAGGCAGCCCGTGCCCAAGGCCGGCAAATGGAAGGCGATGGCGGCTTGCTCGTGCGCCAGGAACTGCAAGCGGATTGCCTGGCCGGGGTGTGGGCCAACAACGCGCAGAAACGTCTGAACTGGCTGGAACCGGGCGACATCGAAGAAGCCTTGAACGCCGCCAACGCCATCGGCGACGACCGCTTGCAGCAGCAAGGTCAGGGTCGCGTGGTGCCGGACTCGTTTACCCATGGCACATCAGCGCAAAGGGTGCGCTGGTTCAAAACCGGATTTGCGCAAGGCCAGGTGGGCCAGTGCGATACCTTTGCGGCGAAAAATTTGTAAATGAATAAGTGGCTGTTAGCTCTACTGTTTACCTGTGCAACAACCCAGGCCGCCGAGCATGCGGTCAAGGCAGTAAGCCCCGGTCGGCTGTTGCTCAAAGAAGGCGAGATGGCGGTGGGCATCGGCCCGGCTCCGGCGAAAATCGAACGTGTGCTGATCATCCTCCATGGTCGCTTGCGCAACGCAGAAACCTATCGGCAAAGCGCCGAGCAAGCAGCAGAGTGGGCGGGCCAAAGTGCATCCACGCTGGTGATCGCCCCGCAATTTCTCAATGAAACCGACGTAGCACTGCATCCCGTGGCAGACACTGTGTTGCGCTGGCAGGGCAATGACTGGATGGCGGGCGGGATGTCCACCGCGCCCTTTGCGGTGAGTTCCTATGCGGCGCTGGATCAAATCATCGCGAGGGTCAGTGATCGCCAGCAGTTTCCGGACTTGAAAGAGATCGTCATCGCCGGACATTCCGGTGGCGCCCAGGTCGTCCAGCGTTATGCATTGCTCGCTCACGAGCAACCGGAGCTGTCGGCCGCAGGCATTAAGGTTCGCTATGTTGTCGCCAACCCTTCCTCGTACGCGTATTTCGATGAGCGTCGGCCCGTGGTGTTCAACCACGCGAACTGTCCGGGGTTCAATCGCTGGAAGTATGGTCTGACAGATTTACCCCTCTATGGCAGTGGGCAAACGTCACCGCAGATTGAAGGCAATTACGTCAAACGTGACGTGACTTATCTGCTCGGGCAGCAAGACATCGACCCGCAACAGCCTGCACTGGACAAGGGGTGTGAAGCAGAGGCCCAAGGCGCGAATCGCCTGGCTCGTGGGCACTTTTACTTTGATTATCTGCTGCGTCGCAATCCGCGCGGAGTGAACCAGCGACTGGTTGAAGTGCCAGGCGTCGGGCATAACGGGGATGAAATGTTGACTTCGCCGGAGGGGATCAAGGCGTTGTTTGGGCAGTGAGTGTAGGGGTGCCTGAGCTGACGCCATCGCGGTCAAGCCCGGCTCCCACCGTAGATTTTTAGCAGGCGCCTGCTCGCGAAGAGGCCCTCAAGCCAACAGCATCTGCCGCAACACCACACAATCCGCCGCATGCCAGTCCGTCAGTTCCGGCCACGGGTTATCCGGCAGATTCACCAACACCGTCCGTGCCCCTGCCGCTCGCCCGCAATCGAGATCAAAGCGGTAATCACCGACCATCACCATTTCGCTCGCGGGCACCTTCCAGGCCTCGGCCAGTTTCAGCAAACCACCGGGATGCGGCTTGGGCGGCGCTTCATCACGCCCCAGCACATCCTCCACCGCGAAGCAGTCGGCCAGGCCAATCGCCTCCAGCGTCACATGCGCCAACTCCCGGGCATTGCGCGTGAGAATCCCCAGGCGATAGCCGCGCCCGGCCAATTCTCGCACCAGCTCCACGGCACCCGGCGCCGGCTTCGAACCCAGCGCCAGATCACGTTCATGCTCCAGCAGCCACGCATGTTTAGCCGCCGCTTCATCGGCCGGCAGTGCGGCGAGGTGGGTCAGGATGTCGTCTTCAGCCGGGATCGCCAACGCCACGCGAATCGCCGCGAAGTCATGCACGGCCACCGTCAGGGTGCCGTCCATGTCGAACACCCAGTGACGCACTTCGGCCAGGCTCATGCCCAATCCTTGCGATGACGAATCAGGCCTTCCTGCGTGACCGAGGCCACCAGTTGTCCTGCACGGTTGAACACGCTGCCACGGTTGAAGCCACGGGAATTACCGGCCCATGGGCTGTCCATCGCATAAAGCAACCAGTCATCTGCGCGCAGGTCCTTATGGAACCACAGCGCGTGATCGAGGCTGGCGACCTGCATGTCTTTGTGCCAGACCGATTTGCCATGAGGTTGCATCGAGGTCACCAACAGACCGAAGTCCGAGGCATAGGCCAGCAAGTATTTGTGCAGCGCCGGCGAGTCGGCCAGGGCACCGTCGGCGCGAAACCAGACGTACTTGATCGGATCGGATGGCAGCGGGTTGTAAGGATCTTTTTCGGTGACCGGGCGGAATTCGATCGGTTTCGGGCACAGCAGCTTTTCGCGCATGTGCTCGGGGATCAGGTGCGCGTGCCTCTTGGTGATTTCCAGCTCCGTCGGCAGATTTTCCGGGCCGACCACTTGTGGCATTTCGGTCTGGTGCTGGAAGCCTTCTTCGTCGTACTGGAACGAGGCGCTGCAGGTGAAAATCGGATTGCCCTTCTGGATCGCCGTCACCCGGCGCGTGCTGAAACTGCCGCCATCGCGCACCCGGTCCACTTGATAAACCACGGGCAACGCGGAATCGCCCGGTCGCAGGAAATACCCGTGCATGGAATGCACATGCCGGGCTGCTTCAACCGTCTGACTGGCTGCCGACAGCGACTGACCGATCACCTGACCGCCGAACAACTGGCGAAAACCCAGGTCCTGGCTGCGGCCGCGGAACAGGTTTTCTTCGATCGGTTCCAGGGTCAGCAAGTCGACCAGATCATCCAACACTTGGCTCATTCAGACTCTCCTCACACAAAACATTGCCGCGCAGTCTTGGCTGGCACGGTCGATACACTTTCGGGACAGGCCCCATGGGCGCCATTGTAAACGTGCGCGCCGGCTTATCCATGCAAGGTTTGCAGCCATTGTTCACGGGTGATGCGGTAAAGCACATGGTGACGCAAGGGATGATCGGCCGCGAGCCTGGGATGCTCAAAGTCATCGGCTGAATCATGGTGCATGCCGATGGCCTGCATGACTTTCTCGGAGGGCGTGTTGTTTTTGGCGGTGAAGGACACGACCTCGGTCAGCGCCAACCGGTCAAACCCGCAACGCAGAGCGGTCCATGCCGCTTCACTGGCATACCCCAGGCCCCAATGTTCACGGGCCAGGCGCCAGCCGATTTCGGTCGCGGGGGTAAATGGTGCGTCGAAGCCCACCACACCCAGCCCGGTAAATCCGATGAATTGGCCAGTGTCTTTGCGTTGCAGTGCCCACAGGCCGAAACCATGCTCGGCAAAATGCCCGCGAATACGCCCGATCAGCGAGGCACTTTCCAGACGGCTCAACGGTGCCGGAAAATATCGCATCACCTGCGGATCGGCGCACATCGCCGCAAATTCCGGCAAATCCTCATCGCGCCACTGCCGCAACAGCAGTCGCGCACTTTCGAGTTGCAGTATTGGCTCCATGGTGCCCCCCTGTTTCCATGCCGCAAGTCTACATCGCTGGTAGGATCCTTCTCTCATTCCTGTATGAAATCATCATGCCGCTGCCGCTGATTTATCACGAAGACTACAGCCCCGAGTTCCCGGCGGATCACCGCTTCCCCATGGACAAGTTTCGCCTGCTGCGCGATCACCTGGTGGACAGCGGCCTGACCAAGGACGCCGATCTGTTGCGCCCGCAGCTCTGCCCCTCGGACATACTCGCCCTCGCCCATGACACTGCCTATATCGAACGCTACATGAGTGGCGAGCTGTCCCGTGAAGACCAACGTCGCCTCGGCCTGCCCTGGAGCGAAGCCCTGGCGCGACGCACGGTGCGCGCGGTAGGCGGTTCATTGCTGGCGGCGGAACAGGCGCTGGAGCACGGTCTGGCCTGTCACCTGGCGGGCGGCACGCATCACGCCCATTACGACTACCCGGCCGGGTTCTGCATTTTCAACGACCTGGCGGTGATCAGCCGTTACCTGCTGGAAAGTGGCCGAGTGAATCGGGTGCTGATCTTTGACTGCGACGTGCATCAGGGCGACGGGACTGCGCGGATCCTGCACAACACCCCGGACGCAGTGACGGTTTCCCTGCATTGCGAAAAGAATTTTCCTGCACGCAAAGCCGAAAGTGACTGGGACATCCCGCTGCCCAAAGGCATGGGCGATGCCGACTACCTGAACGTGGTCGACGATGCGCTCAACTATTTGCTGCCGCTCTATCAACCGGACCTGGTGCTGTATGACGCAGGGGTCGATGTGCATAAGGACGACGCACTGGGTTACTTGAAGCTGACGGACGAAGGCGTGGCGGCGCGAGATGAAAGCGTGATGCGCCATTGCCTGGGCCGGGATATTCCGGTGGTCGGAGTGATTGGCGGCGGTTACAGCAAGGACCGCAAAGCCCTGGCACGCCGGCACGGCATCCTGCATCACAGCGCTCAACGGGTCTGGCAGTCATCAGGTTGTCACTGAGTCGTGAGCCTTTACCCACAATGCCTGTGGAACTGCCTGTGGATAACCTGAGTGAAAGGGCCTGCAGCCCATACCAGGCATGGGCTACAACTTGATGATTGTTTTTTGAACAGCTCTTCTGAAACCATCGAAGATCAACTGTGGGAGCGGGCTTGCCCGCGATGAGGCCGGCAAATTCAAAGTCTTTGTTGACTGACACTCCGCTATCGCGGGCAAGTCGGATCGCCGCACCGCCACTCCCACAGTAATTGGGTACTGCTAGAATGCGCGGCTATTCCGCCACACTGCAGCGCTCATCATGACCCAGCCGTCGAATCCACCCTCCCCTCAAGTCGCCATCATCGGCGGTGGCCCTGCCGGCCTGATGGCGGCGGAAGTCCTGAGCCAGGCCGGGATCAAGGTCGACCTCTACGACGGCATGCCTTCAGTGGGACGAAAATTCCTGCTGGCCGGTGTCGGCGGCATGAACATCACCCACTCCGAAGCCTATCCGGCGTTTCTTTCGCGCTACGCCGAGCGCGCCCCGCAGATTGCACCGCTGCTGCGCTCCTTTGGCGCCGACGCGCTGTGCCAATGGATTCATGACCTGGGTATCGAAACCTTTGTCGGCAGTTCCGGCCGGGTGTTTCCGACCGACATGAAAGCCGCGCCGCTGTTGCGGGCCTGGCTAAAACGCCTGCGAGACGCCGGCGTAGTTATCCACACCCGCCACCGCTGGCTCGGCTGGAATACCGATGGCAGCCTGAAAGTCTCAAGCCCCGAGGGTGAAAAAAACCTGACGCCGGACGCCACGCTGCTGGCCCTCGGTGGCGGCAGTTGGTCGCGCCTGGGTTCGGACRGTGCCTGGATGCTGCCACTGGATCAGCGCGGAGTAGGATTGGCGCCATTGCAACCGAGTAATTGCGGCTTCGAGGTGCAGGCCTGGAGCGAACTGATGGTCAGTAAATTCGCCGGCGCCCCGCTGAAAAACATCGCCATCGGCCTCAATGACGACGTTCCACGGCTCGGCGAATGCGTGATCACCGCCACCGGGATTGAAGGCAGTTTGATCTACGCCCTCTCGGCACCGATTCGCGATGCCATCAACCAGCACGGCTGCGCAACTATTCATCTCGACCTGCTGCCCGGCAGGCCTGTGGATAAAGTGCAGGCGGCACTGAGCAAACCTCGCGGTTCACGCTCGATGGCCAAACACCTGCACAGTCAGCTGGGCATTGATGGGGTCAAAGCAGCGTTACTGCGTGAACAGACCCCGGCCGACTGCTTCAGCGACACGGCGCTGCTGGCCAAAGCGATCAAGGCGTTGCCACTGACGCTGGTAAAAACCCGTCCACTGGACGAAGCCATCAGCAGTGCTGGCGGTGTGTTGTTCGAGTCAATGGATGAGCGATTGATGCTCAAGCAAATGCCTGGCGTGTTCTGCGCGGGGGAGATGCTGGACTGGGAAGCGCCGACGGGCGGCTACCTGCTGACCGCGTGTTTCGCCAGCGGGCGTGCGGCGGGGATGGGGATGGTGGAGTGGTTGAAACACCGCCACGGATAATCGTTCCCACGCGGGGCGTGGTAACGCAGCCCGGGACGCTCTGCGTCCCAACAGCGGACGCAGAGCGTCCATTGAGGCATTCCCACGCGGAGCGTGGGAACGATCACCTCGCCACAGCTGTTAAGGCTTACGCTTACGCGGCCCGGTGTTGAACACCGGCACTTTACGCACAGGTTTGATCGAAGGCTCCGGCGCCGAAGCATCCCCGCTCTCAACCCACTTGCCCAGGTTGCGCTTGCCGCCACCGGAGGTCTTTGGCTTCTTTGGTTTTTTCGGCTTCTTGACGACCTGACCGCTGGCATCGGTGTCCGGCACGCGGTGTTCTGGTTCGAAGTCGTGCTCCACTTGCCGAGGCAATGTCTGACGGGTCAACGTCTCGATGGCCGACAGCAAATTCACTTCATCGGCACATACCAACGAAATGGCCTGCCCAGTGGCGCCCGCACGGCCGGTACGACCGATGCGGTGGATGTAGTCTTCGGCCACGATCGGCAGGTCGAAGTTGACCACCAGCGGCAAGTCTTCGATGTCCAGACCACGGGCCGCGACGTCCGTCGCCACCAGGATCTGTACTTCGCTGGCCTTGAAACGGTCCAGTGCGCGCTGGCGCGTTGCCTGTGGTTTGTCGCCGTGAATGCCGTCGGCATTGACGCCCAGGCCCTGAAGTTTTTCCACCAGTGCGTCCACACCGTTACGGGTCTTGGCGAACACCAGCACTTGCTTCCACTTGCCCTTGCGCAGCAAGTGAATGAACAACTCCGGCTTGCGCTTCTTGTCGACCGTCACGACCCACTGTTTCACCGTGTTGGCGGCCACGTTACGCGGGCTGACTTCGATGCTCAGCGGGTCGTTGAGCATTTGCCCGGCCAGCGTGCGGATCGCATCGGAGAACGTCGCCGAGAACAACAGCGTCTGACGCTTCTTCGGCAGCGCCTTGTAAATGTTCCCCAGCTCCTCGGAAAAGCCCAGATCGAGCATGCGATCCGCTTCGTCCAGCACCAGGGTTTGCAGCTGATTGAACTTCAGCGCGTTCTGACGGAACAGGTCGAGCAAACGGCCCGGCGTCGCCACCAGCAGATCGACGCCGCTGCGCAGTTTCATCATTTGCGGGTTGATGCTGACACCGCCGTACACCGCGTAAGTGCGCAACGGCAGATTCTCGGCGTACTGGCTCACGGCTTCGTGAACCTGTTCCGCCAGCTCACGGGTCGGCACCAGAATCAGTGCGCGCACCGAGTTCGCGGTGACTTTCGGCCCTTCCATGGCCAGCAATTGCAGAAGCGGCAGCGCAAAACCGGCGGTCTTGCCGGTGCCGGTCTGAGCGGCGGCCATCAGGTCGCGACCGGCCAGCACCGCCGGAATGGCTTGCGCCTGAACCGGCGTCGGGGTCTGGTAGCCGAGCGTCTCGAGAGAGCGCAGCAAGGGTTCGATCAGACCAAGGGTGGCGAAAGTCATGGGAGTACCGTAGGGAAATTCAGCGCGGGTTTTTCAAAACAAGTGTGCAAAACAAGATGCAATGGCGCGCAGTTTACCCTAATTCACTCGCGATTCTGTCGGCRCGGCTACAGTCGGCTGCACAGGCGTACGACGCCACTGCGGCAAACCGATCAACACCACGGCGCTGATGATCACCAGCATCGCCAGCCCTTCTTCGATCCCTATGGTCTCGCCGACAAACACGATCCCCAACAACACCGCCACCGCCGGATTGACGTAGGCATAACTGGTGGCAGCCGCCGGACGCACATGTTTCAGCAGGTACATGTAGGCGTTGAACGCGATGATCGAACCGAAGACGGTCAGGTACGCCAGCGCCGCCCAGCCTTCAATTGGCGGCATGCCCTGCAGATGCTCACCGCTGACCGCGCTGCCGATCAGCAACACCACGCCGCCCACCAGCATTTCCACGGCACTGGCCATGGCACCCTGGGGCAACGGCAAATGTTTGCTCCACACCGAGCCGAAAGCCCAGGAGGCAGCGGCAAATATCAGCAATGCCGCGCCCAACGGACTCGATTGCAGATTGGAGCCGAGGTTGAGCATGGCGATGCCGATCAGTCCGAGCACAATCCCGGCCCATTCCAGACGTGTATTACGCGCGCCCCAGAAATAGCCGCACAGCAAGGTAAACAGCGGCACCGTCGCTACCGCCAACGCCGCGACACCAGAGGCCACGCCCGTGTGCTCCGCCACGCTGACCGCGCCGTTGCCGCAGCTGAGCAGCAAGATCCCGATGATCCCCGCCGCTTTCCACTGCGCCCAGGTGGGTGCCGGCGCCCCGCGCCAGCGCAGGAAGGCGTACATCAACGACCCGGCGATCACGAAGCGGACCCCGGCGAGCAACAGCGGCGGCCAATATTCCACGCCGATGCGAATCACCAGGTACGTCGAGCCCCAAATCACGTACAAGGCGAAAAAGGCAGCGATCAACGGTAAGGGAAAGCGACGAAGGCCAGGCATGGTGCGCTCGCAGGCAAAGACAAGAGAACCGCTATTCTAGAAAGGCCAACGGCTAAAAATAAGTTACAAAACCTGTTTATAGCGCCGGTACACTTTTCAAAGAACGGTGATTATCGATATAAACCGTGCTTTCGAAAGTCAGTCACTTTTCAGGAAGACGACCATGGACAAATACGACCGCATGCTGCTCAGTGCCCTGCTGGAAAACGGTCGTGCGTCCTACGCCGACCTCGCGCGCAAGGTCAACCTGTCCGCCCCGGCCGTGGCCGAACGTGTGGCCAAGCTGGAAGCCAGCGGTGTGATCACCGGTTACCAGGCAAAAGTCGACATGGCCAAGCTCGGCTTGCCGATCCAGTGCGTCATCGAGCTGCGCTTGAACCAGCATGGCAATCAAAAGGCCTACGACGACCTGATCAAAATCCCGCAACTGACCGAATGCCACCGGGTGACCGGCGATCCGTGCGTGATCATGCAAGCGGCGGTGGGCTCGATGCCGGAGCTGGAGGAGTTAATCAACCGGATTGCCACGTTTGGCTTCAGCAAGACGTCGATTGTGTTGTCGAGTGCGATAGAGAAGCGCGTGCCGCTGGGGCACATCGAAGGCAATGGCTGTAGGAGCTGAGCTTGCTCGCGATGGCGGTTTAACAGTCAACATTGAGGGTGACTGGATCGTTCCCACGCTCTGCGTGGGAATGCAGCTCGGGACGCTCCGCGTCCCAAGAGCGGACGCAGAGCGTCCGATGAGGCGTTCCCACGCGGAGCGTGGGAACGATCAGGGACAGGGGATTTTGTGGTGGTTTCAGAACCCGCGATGGCGCTTGAGGTGTTCGTTGATCTTCGCCGCCGGCACTTTCTGCAAGCCGCACAGCAAATCATGGGACAACTCACGCAGCCCATGCCTGCGCTGCAATTCTTCCATCAAGTGCGTCGTCAGGTTCGCGGCCATCTCTGCATCAGCCATGGCCCGGTGAGCCTTGCCCGTATCGGGTAGGTTGGCAAATGTGGTGAGCGTGCCGAGCTTATGGTTCGGCGCGGCGGGCATCAGGCGCCGGGCCAGCAGCAGCGAGCAGGCAAAGTTCTGCAAACGCGTACGTTTGATCCGCCCCAGTTCGAAGTCCCAGAACTTCTGGTCGAACGCCGCATTGTGCGCGAGCAACGGAGTGCAGCCGACGAACTCGTTCACCTCGTTCATCACCTGCTCCGCCGACGGCGCGGTGCGCAGCATGGCGTTGCTGATGCCGGTCAGTTGCTCGATGAACGCCGGGACGCGCACGCCCGCATTCATCAAGCTTTGGTAACGCTCGACGATGCGCCCCTCTTCAAGGATGACCACGGCAATTTCCGTGGCCCGGCAGCTGCTGCTCGGGGAGATCCCGGTGGTTTCAAAGTCGATGACTGCGATGCGTTCCAAACCTGTTTCAACTCCGTAAAAATCAATTCTTGAGCAGCAAGGCGCCTTCGATCGGCACATAACGACTGGCGGCGCGGATCAGCGAGTTGGCGGTCAGGCCCGGTACGCCATAGGCCACCGCTTGCACCCCGTGTTTGCTGATGATGCGTTCCAGCAGCATGTCGAAATCACCGTCACCGGAGGCCAGCACCACTTCGTCGACATGATCGGCGGCGTCCATGATGTCGAGGGTGATGCCCACGTCCCAGTCGCCCTTGGCCGAGCCGTCGCTGCGCTGGATATAGGGCTTGAGCTTCACGGTGAAACCGAGATTGCGCAGGATCTGCTGAAACTGTTGCTGCTTGCTGTCACCGCGATCGATCGCGTAGGCATAGGCCTCGACGATCTCGCCCTGTTTGCTGATATCAGCCCACAACGCGGCGTAGTTGAAGTGGCAACCGTAGGCCTGACGCACGGTGTAATAGAGGTTTTGAACATCGGCGAACACTGCGATTTTTTTCACCGCGGGCTTCCTCTTGGCGCACAGGCGCGCAGGCGAGATCAGGCACCTGGCCCGAAAAGTTGCCCAGTATGCCAGCCCGAAGGATTGTTCCGCGAATAATCGGCCCGGGGCACGGTCRCGCCCCGGACGAATGGCATATCAGACGAAGGAGTCGTCGTCGCTGCCGAAGAACGATGAGTCCTCATCGCTGTAGTCACTGTTGGCAAAACCGCCCTGATCGTTGGAGTTGTCGGCCATGCGCTGGTCATCGCCCCAGCCATTGTTGCCTTGGTCATTGACCTGGGCTGGCTCTTCCTTGATGACTTCAACCACTTCCGGTTGCTGATTGTGATGGAACAGGCTGCTGATGCCTTGTGCCAGCATCACGCCACCCGCCACGCCCGCCGCCGTTTTCAGCGCACCGCCGAGAAAACCGCTGCCCGCCGCCGGCGCTTGCTGCTGAGGGGCGTAATTTTGTTGGGGTGATGCGGTACCAAAGTTCTGCTGTGGCGCTTGTGAGTTGAACGATGGCCGTGCCGGTTCACGCCAGCCACCGGTGGACGGCGGTGCGCTCTGGGTCGGGGCCGGCTGCGGATCACGGGCGCTGCTGCCGAAGATGCTCGACAAAAAGCCACCACTGCTCGGGGCCGGGGCCGCTGTCTGTGCCTTGGCCGATTGCAGTTCGGCCTGCAATTGCTGCACTTGCTGGGTCAGTTGTTTGTTCTGTTCGTCGAGGCTCTTGATGGCGGCTTCTTGAACCAGAATGGCCTGGGTCATGAAATAGCCGGCCGCGGGCTGGCGAGTCAGGTGCTCCTTGATCCGCGCCTCGGCCTGGGCGTCGCGCGGGGCTGAATCCGTTTCGGCCTGTTGCAGCCGGGAAAACAGTCCATCGATCAGGGTTTGTTCTTCGCTGTTCATGGCGACCTCGTAGATTGCCGGGGAAATCGTTGTCCTTTTCCAAAGAGGATAAGGTGCTCGACCTTAATGGAGGCTGAAGCAAGTTGTTTCAATGAGCTTTACCTAACGTTTACGTTTGCTTCGGGCGGTACATCATCGGTTACAGTGTGTAACTGCTTATGACCAGCGATACCGACTGATGAATCCGTTCGACGTGCTGCGTGACTCCTTGTATTTCTTCAAGCGCAATCTGGGCCAGATCGTGCAACTGTGCCTGCCGCTGGTGATCTTCGAGGCGCTGCTGCAACAAGTGGTCGACCACTCCACCGAACCGGACAGTTTCCCCGGCGTCAGCGTGATCGTCGGCTTGCTGGTTTATCCGCTGTACACCGCCGCCCTGATCCTGTTTCTCGACGCCCGCAGCCGGGGCGAATCCCCGCGCAATCGCGACCTGCTGGCGAGGTCCGCCTACTTGTGGCCGCGCTTCGCCCTGCTGACGGCGCTCAATACCCTGCTGATTCTGCTCGGCCTTTCGCTGTATTTCCTGCCGGGCATCTGGCTGATGGTGACGTTGGCGTTCGGCGAGTATTTGCTGGTGCTGCGCGGCATGGCCCCACTGGCGGCCATGAAAGAAAGCCTGCGCCTGACCCGCGGCCATTTCATGCGCATTCTGGTGTGCATCCTGTGCGTGATGGCCCCGTTGTGGCTGCTCAAGGGTGCCACCCTCGCGGTGTACCCGGAGCCACAGAACCCGGTGATTTCCCTGCTGATCGACAGTGCTCACAGCTTCCTGCAACTGTTCACCAGCGTGGTGCTGTTCCGTTTGTTCATGCTGATCGGCGATGCACCCGAGCAGATTGACCGGCCGCTCTGACTGCCTCCCCTGTAGCAGCTGGCGAAGCCTGCGTCCGGCTGCGCAGCAGTCGTAAAATCGGTGCCCACGGTGCATCAGGTAAACCGCACGCGCTGGATGACGACTGCTACGCAGCCGGACGCAGGCTTCGCCAGCGGCTACAGGTGCGTGTTACGGCTATTGCGTTTGGCCCTTGGGCTTACGTCCGACGCTCGGTTATGCTCGGGCCATCTTTTGTAACGCTATAAGCCGAGCCATGCCCCGTCTACTGCGCTACACCCTGCTAAGCCTTTTGACAGTCATCGGCTTTTTCGCACTGCTGATCTACAACCTGACGTGGCGCCCCGACGCCAAGGAAGTATTGCCGGTCAGTTGCAATGCCCATGCACCGACGCTGGTGCCCGGCCAGGCCTTGAAAGTGATGACCTGGAACGTTCAGTACCTGGCGGGCAAGCGCTATATGTTCTGGAACGATCTGGCCCAGGGCGATGACGAAAGCCCCACCCCTGAAGACATGGCCTTCAGCCTCGATGAAGTGGCGCGGGTGATTCGCGACGAAAACCCCGACGTTGTGTTGTTGCAGGAACTCGATGACGGCGCCAAGGCCAGCGATTACCAGAACCAGTTCAAGCTCCTGCAAGAACGGGTCGCCGACCTGTACCCGTGCAGCGCCCGTGCCTTCGACTGGAAGGCCGACTTCGTGCCTGACCCACACATCTCCGGCAGTGTCGGTCGGCAACTGGCAACGCTCAGCCGTTACCAGATCGAACACGCCGAACGCCTGCAATTGCCGGTCGAACCGGCCAATTTCATCAGCCGGCAATTCAAACCGAAAAACGCCGTGTTGGTCACTTATCTGCCGCTGAACGACGGCGGGCAGATGGCACTGCTCAATACCCATCTGGACCGCGCCACCCAGCCCGACGAAACACTGCAAGCCCAAGTGACAGCCGTCGCCAAAGTCCTCGACAAGTTCGAAAGCCGTGGCACGCCATGGCTGATTGGTGGCGACTTCAACCTGCTGCCGCTGGGGCAATTTCGCCGATTGCCCGACGAGCAACGCACCCCCTACTCCGCCGACAGTGCACTGCATGTGCTGTGGGACAAGTACCCGATGATTCCGACCAACAACGAAGCCAGCGGCGTCGATCGGGCACAGTGGCTGACGCATTACCCGAATGATCCAGGCTTGAGCGGCCCGGACCGGACGGTCGACTACCTGTTCTACAGCCCGCGCATCAAACGGGTCGAAGCAACGGTGAGGCAGGACGATACGTTGCGCATCTCCGATCACTTGCCGGTGATCGCAAGGTTCCTTTTGCCCGCCAACTGACAATGCAAAACCTGTAGGAGCCGGGCTTGCCCGCGATAGCGGTGTGTCAGGTTAAATACATGCCAACTGACAGAATGCAATCGCGGGCAAGCCCGCTCCCACAGGGATCGCGCAGGTTCAATGAACCTCTTCCAGATCGTCATGCAGCAGCCCGAAGATCTTGCGCTTCATGTCGATGAACGAGCGCTCCATGACCATGTCCAGAGTCCGTGGGCGTTCGATCGGCACGTCGAGAATCTGCTTGATCCGCCCAGGCCTGGCGCCCATCACGTAGACCCGGTCGCCGAGCAGAACCGCCTCGTCGATATCGTGGGTCACGAACAACACGGTCTTCTTGCTGTTACCCCAAACCCGCAGCAACAGCTGCTGCATTTGCAGGCGGGTCTGGCTGTCGAGCGCGCCGAACGGTTCATCCATCAGCAGGATCTGCGGATCATTGGCCAGCGCCCGGGCAATCGCCACACGCTGCATCATGCCGCCGGACAACTGCTTGGCGTAGTTGTCGGCAAACCCGGTAAGGCCGACTTCGTTGACGTAGTAGTCGACGATTTCCTTGCGCTGTGCCGCCGCCATGCCGCGACGCTTGAGACCGAACTCGACGTTCTGGCGAACCGTCAGCCACGGGAACAACGTGTAGCTCTGGAACACCATGCCGCGATCCGCGCCCGGCCCCTGAACTTGCTGGCCACCGACGTAGATCTCGCCTTCCGTGGGCTCGTTGAGGCCGGCGGTGAGGTACAGCAGACTCGACTTGCCGCAGCCCGAAGGCCCGACCAGCACGGCGAATTGTTGATCCGGAACCTCGAACGACACCTGCTCCAGTGCGGTGAACATGCCACCGTCAGGTTTCTGATAGCGCAGGCTGACCTTGTCCACTTGCAGCCTTGGGGCGGCCTGTACCGGCGCGGCCGAGGGTGTGACGAAGCGAGGGTTGACGGCGCTTACTGAGCCCATGCGGCGATCCTCAGACGTAGGAAACGAAACAGTTGATCGGTGACCAGGCCCAACAGGCCGATGATCGCGATTGCCAGGAAAATCACATCCACTTGAAAGCCACGCATGGCTTTGAGGCTCAAGTAACCCAGGCCACTGGAAGCGGCGACCAGCTCAGCGACCACCAGGTAGGTCCAGGCCCAGCCCATGGTCACGCGCAAGGTGTCGAGCACACCTGGCAACGACGCCGGGGCGATCACATGCAGCACCGCATCGCGACGATTGGAACCGAGGGTATAGGACGCATTGATCAGGTCCTTGGAGATGCCCTTGGACACGTCCGCGATCATCACCAGTTGCTGGAAGAACACACCAAAGATGATCACCGAGACTCGTTGCTCCAGGCCGATACCAATCCACAAAATGAACAGCGGCACGAACGAGGTCACCGGCAGGTAGCGGATGAAATTGACCATCGGTTCAAGGAAGGCCTGAACGATGCGGAAGCTGCCCATCAACAACCCCAGCGGCACCGCCACCAGCGACGAGACAACAAAACCGACCACCACCACTTCGAGGCTGGCCCACACATGCAGACCGAGTGTGCCGTCGCGACTCAGGCGCACGGCGGCCTCAACCACCGCGCCCGGCGTCGGCAGGAACATCCCCGGCACCACGCCACCGTAAGACAACCCGGCCCACAGACCGATCAATAGAACCCAGGCCAGACCGCTCGCGCTCCAGATGACCTGCACCGGCAGGCCAGTCTTGGGCGTGATGCAGCGGCTCAGCCATGAATTGCGCTTGAACATGCAAACCTCCTACAGCGGGCTGACGAAACGGTTGTCGATCAGGTCGTCATTGCTGACGTTGTAGGGCTTGCCCTGCAATTCACTGGCGGTTTCGTTGGCCAGTTTGATCAACGGTGCGCTGTCGCCCGGCTTGCCTGGCGAGCCGAGCAGTTTTTCGCTCATGGCCTGATCGTAGAAGCGCACGCCTTGCGCGGCGGCGGCCAGTTCCTTCGGATCGGCGAGGTAACCGCCGAYGCCTTTGGCCATGATTTTGTAGGCTTCTTCGGGGTGTTCCTGGGTGTATTTCACCGCTTTGTACAACCCGGCGACCAAGGCTTTTACGTCTTCTGGCTGCTTCTCGATGACCGAGCAGTTCAGCGCAACCACGTCGACAATCACGCCCGGCGTGCTGCTGCTGTCGATCAACACCTTGCCTTGCTGCTTGTCACGGACCATCGACAGATGCGGCTCCCAGGTCACGGCGGCCGGCACGCGACCGGCGATGAACGCGGTCGCGGCGTCGTCAGCTGTCATGTTCTGCACGGTGATGTCGCTCATGGTCATGCCGTGTTTTTTCAGCAGATACGACAACCAGAACTGCGAGGTCGACCCTTCGTTCACCGCCACCGCCTTGCCTTTGAGCTCCTGCAAACTCTTGACGTCCTTGCCCACCAGCACGCCGTCGCCACCATGGCTGTCATCCAGTGCGGCGACCGCTTTGAAGCAGAATTGCGGACGGTATTTCAGCACTTCGTCGATGGTCGACGCCGAGCCCGACAATTCGCCCGAGGCTTGGGCGGCCATGTACATCGACGCTTCTTCGACGACGGGCAATTCAACGGTCAAACCGTTTTCCTTGAAGTAGCCCAGGTCCTGGGCGAGGTAGAGGGTGCCGTAACCGACCCACGTGGTATGGCCGATGGACAGGGTGCCGGCCTGGGCACTGGTCGCGACCGTGGCGGCAATGGCGGTGACCGCCAGGGGATGAGCGAAACGGGTAAGCAAGGACTTGATCATGGAGCACTCCCAAAGCTGTTGATTTAGTTTTGATGGGCAGTACGGCCAGGAGCCTGATTGAAGCGGCTACCGGTGGTCTCTGATGGACCTCTTGGTGAGCAGCGTTCGGCTGACTGGCGAAGTCGATGTTGGCCCAAGGCCGGGAATAGGAAAATCAGGAAATATGTCGTTGGGAGTGATGAAAAAACTGGGTAGTGCGCACGGTCAAAGGGCATTGCGGGCGGGGATGCCCAAGGAGGGTGCAAGACTGRAAAAGTCTAGCGATTGGACAATAGCTATCGCGGGCAAGCCCGCTCCCACAGGTCCTGTGCCGTACCAAATTTTCGCAACCGACACACATTTCTGTGGGAGCGGGCTTGCCCGCGATAAGGTCCGCAGGACCTTCCGGCAATATCAGAGCCGGCCGTATTCCTGAGCCGTGCGATCCACCGCTTTCAGGGTTTTACCCACCAACTCATCAACCTCTTCCCGAGTGGCAATCAACGCTGGAGCCATGATCATCCGCCCCAGCGTCGAGCGAATAATCACGCCCTCTTCAAAGCCGATCGTGCGGCAACGCCAGGCGATGTCGTTCTCGTTGGCAAAGCGCTTGCGGCTGGTTTTGTCCTCGGCCAATTGCAACGCCGCGACCATGCCGACGCCTTGAATATCGCCCACCAACGGGTGATTGCCGAACACCTCGCGCAAGCACTGTTGCAGGTACGGGCCGATGTCATCCTTGACCCGCGTCACCACCCCTTCATCGCGCAACGCCTTGAGGTTGGCTATCGCCACCGCCGCCGCCACCGGGTGCCCGGAATAGGTCAGGCCGTGGGCGAATACCCCGCCCTGCTCCACCAGCACCTGGGCCATTTTCTTCGACAGGATCAGCCCGCCCATGGGGATGTAACCCGAAGTCAGGCCCTTGGCGATGGACAAGGTGTCCGGCTCGAAACCGAAGTGTTCATGGGCGAACCATTCGCCGGTGCGACCAAAGCCGCCGATCACTTCGTCGGCGCACAACAGCACGTCGTACTTGCGGCAGATACGCTGGATTTCCGGCCAGTAGCTCTCTGGCGGAAAGATCATCCCGCCCGCGCCCTGGAACGGTTCGGCGATGAAACCTGCGACCTTGTCGGCGCCCAGTTCGAGAATCTTCGCTTCCAGTTGCTGCGCGGCCCGCAGGCCAAATTCAGCCGGCGTCAGGTTACCTTCGTGGGCGAAAAAGTACGGTTCATCGATGTGTTCGATGTCGGGAAGCATGCCGCCCATTTCGTGCATGAACTTCATGCCACCGAGCGCCGTCGCGGCCAGGGTCGAACCGTGGTAACCGTTCCAGCGCCCGATCATGACTTTCTTCTCGGGCTTGCCGAGGATCGTCCAGTAACGGCGCACGGTGCGAATCAACACCTCGTTGGCCTCGGAGCCGGAGTTGGTGTAGATCGCGTGGCTGTAGTGCCCCGGCAGCAGGCTGAACAGCAGCTCCGACAGCTCGATGACCTGTGGGTGGGTGGTGTGGAAAAACATGTTGTAGTACGGCAGTTGTTCAAGCTGCTGAGTCGCCGCCGCCGCCAGATCCTTGCGCCCGTAACCAAGGTTGGTGCACCACAACCCGGACATGCCGTCCAGATAACGCCGACCGTCGTTGTCCCACAGGTGCAGGCGCTCGCCACGCACCATCACCCGGGGTCCTTCGTCATTGAGTGCCTTTTGATCGACGAATGCGTGGATGTGGTGCGCAGCGTCGGCGGCCTGGTAGTCGCGGGTTTCACGTGGTGATGTCATCGCCAGTTCTCCGTTTTGTTATTAGCGGCTGTTATGAGCGCAGCTGAAACCAGGTGGTTTTCAACTGGGTGTATTTATCGAATGAGTGCAGCGACAAATCACGGCCGAAGCCCGACTGTTTGCCGCCACCGAAAGGCACGGTCACGTCCAGCGCATCGACGCTGTTGACCGACACGGTGCCCGCTCGCAATTGCCGCGCCACACGGTGGGCGCGATTGAGGTCGTCGGTCCACAGCGAAGCGGCCAGACCGTAGACGCTGTCGTTGGCCAGTTGCAAGGCGTGTGCCTCGTCATCGAACGCCGTGACGGCCAGCACCGGGCCGAACACCTCGTCGCGAAACAGCGGCATGTCCGGGCTCACGCCCGTAAAAATCGTTGGTTGAATGAAGTTGTCTGAACCGTTGAAAATCGACTGCCGGCCACCGCACACCTTAGTCGCACCCTGACGTTCGGCTTGCTGGATGAACTTCATGATGCGCGCGGTCTGGCGGCTGTCGACAATCGCTCCGGCGCCGCTCGCCGGGTCCAGCGGATCACCCGGCAGCCAGCGTTCGGCCTGCGCCATGAGGCGCTCGACAAATTCGTCATGAATCGAACGCTCCACCAGCAATCGCGAGTTGGCCGAGCAGACTTCGCCCTGATTGAAGAAGATCCCGAACGCGGCTTTCTCGGCGGCCAGGTCAAGGTCCTGACAATCGGCGAACACCAGGTTCGCGCTCTTGCCACCGCACTCCAGCCACACCTGTTTCAGGTTCGATTGCGCGGAATACTGCATGAAGTATTTGCCGACTTCGGTGGAACCGGTGAACACCAGGCAATCCACGTCCGGGTGCAAACCGAGGGCTTTGCCGGTCTGCTCGCCGAGGCCGGGCAGCACGTTCAACACGCCTGCCGGCAAGCCTGCTTCGAGCGCCAGTTCGGCCAGGCGCAACGCAGAGAACGGTGATTGCTCGGCGGGTTTGAGAATCACCGAATTGCCAGCGGCCAAGGCCGGCGCGAGTTTCCACGCGGCCATGTCCAGCGGGAAATTCCACGGCACCACGGCAGCGACCACGCCCAGTGCTTCACGGGTGATGGTCGCCAGGACGTTTTGCGCGCTGGGAGCCACCTGATCGTAAAGTTTGTCGAGGCTTTCGGCGTACCAGCGAAACACCCCGGCGGCGCCCGGCACGTCGATGTTGTAGGCGTCCATCACCGGTTTGCCCATGTTCAGCGAGTCCAGCAGCGCCAGTTCTTCGCGGTGGGTCATGATCAGGTCAGCCAGGCGCAGCAGCACTTGCTTGCGCTCAATGGGCGAACGCGCCGACCACGTGCCGGCGTCGAACACCTGTCGTGCATTGCTGACCGCAGCGTTGACCTCTTCGTCGCCGCACGCGGTGACGTTGGCCAGGCATTGGCCAGTGGCGGGGTTGATCGCGGCGAACGTCTGGCCGGACTGCGCAGCACGAAGTTTGCCGTCGATCACGGCCCGGTCGGGAAACTGCAGCGCAGCGGCTTTGTGTTGCCAATATGCAAGCTCGAACACGTTCAGATGCTCCAGGGGCTTTTCTTGTGATTGGATGGTGGCCCAGCCCCGTGTCCACGAAAAATAGTAAAAATGTTTTCGCAGACCATGAAAAAACTGGGCAGCCAACCTCCCCCGTGGCGCGGTATGTGGTTATTGTTCAGGCACAACAACACCGTCGTCAGAACGGACGCAGTCGGCGCGAATATTGCCTGGATGCCTGGATCATCCACCCCGAGGTTTGCCGTGGCTGCCTACAACTTGCGTCAACTGAAATACTTCATCACCACCGTCGAATGCGGCAGCGTCGCCGAGGCCTCGCGCAAGCTGTACATCGCCCAGCCGGCGATCTCCACGGCCATCAAAGGCCTGGAAGACAGCTTCGGCGTGCAATTGCTGATCCGTCATCACGCCCAGGGCGTGTCCTTGACCCCGAGCGGTGCGCGCTTCTACCGCAAGGCTCAGGAGCTGCTGCGCATGGCCAAGGAGTTCGAACAGAACGCCCTGGCCGACAACGACGTGGTGGCCGGGCAAATCGATATCGGCTGCTTCGAAACGGTCGCGCCGCTGTACCTGCCGCAATTGATTGCCGGGTTCTCGGCGCTGTATCCGGGGGTGAAAATCCGCATCCGCGACGGCGAGCAGCAAGAGCTGGTACAAGGCCTGACGTCGGGCACCTTCGACCTGGCAATCCTGTACGAGCACGACCTCGACGCCACCATCCAGACCGAACCGCTGATGCCGGCGCAGCGACCTTATGCGCTGCTGCCGGCGGATCATCGCTTTGCCCAGCTCAAGCAAGTGTCGCTGCGCGATCTGTGCCTGGAGCCGATGATTCTGCTGGATGTGCAACCGAGCCGGACCTACTTCGTCAGCCTCTTCGAAGAATTGAACCTGTCGCCGAACATTGCCTTCAGCTCACCGTCAATCGAGATGGTCCGGGGCATGGTCGGCCAAGGGTTCGGCTTTTCGATCCTGGTCACGCGGCCGCATTCGGAGTGCACCTACGACGGCCAGAAAGTGGTGTGCGTGGACATCGTCGAAGACGTCACCGGCTCAGGGCTGGTGGCGGCGTGGCTCAAGCGCGGGCAACTGACCAAACCGGCGCAGTTGTTTGCCGATTATTGCCGGGAGCAGTTGACCGCCAAGGCCCAGACCAAACCTTGATCGTTATTTGATCGTTCCCACGCTCCGCGTGGGAATGGATCCCGTGACGCTCCGCGTCACAAAGGCGGACGCAGAGCGTCCATGGCGGCGTTCCCACGCAGAGCGTGGGAACGATCAGAGTAAACGTTACTTACGGGGTTTGATCCGCGCCGTCGCTTCGGCCACCAGCGGATCGTCCGGCCAATAGTGCTTCGGATACCGCCCCTTCAAATCCTTCTTCACATCGGCATAGGTGCTGYGCCAGAAGTTCGCCAAATCCTGCGTCACCTGCACCGGGCGCCGCGCAGGCGACAGCAGGTGCAGCTTGACCACTTGCCGGCCACCGGCAATGCGCGGTGTCTCGGCCAGGCCAAACAGTTCCTGCAAACGCACCGCCAGAATCGGTGGCTGTTCGCTGTAGTCCAGACGAATCGAAGAACCCGACGGTACGCTCAGATGATGCGGCGCCTGCTCATCCAGCCGTTGCGGCAGCGGCCACGGCAGCAGGTTGTGGACGATGCTCGACAAGTCCAGATTGGCGAAATGACTCAGTCGCGAGACTTTGCCCAGATACGGCATCAGCCACTGTTCAAGATTTGTCAGCAGGGCGACGTCGCTGACATCCGGCCACTCACTGTCGCCCTTGCCGGCAAGGTCCAACTGGCGCAACAACGCGACCCGCGCCTGCCACTGACGCAGCTCCGGCGTCCATGGCAACAGCTCCAGGCCTTTGCGCCGCACCAGGTTCACCAAAGCCTGGCTGCGAGCGGTTTCATCAAGGCCGGTCAACGGTTCGCGGCTGAGGATCAACTCACCCACCCTGCGCTGACGCTCGGCGCGCAACACGCCTTCGCGCTCGTCCCAATCCAGTTGATCGACGTTGCGCACTTGCTCGGCGAGCACCGTGTCGAACAGTGCCGGATCGAAATCCGCCGCCAGATAAATTCGCTCTTCACGCTGGCCCTGACGACTGCCGAGATCGGCGATCACCAGCCACGGTTGCTTCATCAAACTGTCCGCTTCGGCGAACAGCGCCGCACGGCCGTTGGCCAGGCGATATTCCGCGCCACCGGCCCGTCGTTGCTGGGCCACGCGGTCGGGATAGGCCAGCGCCAGCAACGCACCGAGCCAGCGTGAATGATCGGGATCGCTGACCGGTTCCGACGCTTTGCCGCGCAAATAACCACGATATTGCCGCGCCAGTTGCCGGGCGCGCTGAACACCGCCCTGCGCCCCCCGCGCGGCTCGCTCTTCGCCGGACAACAACACCAGACGACTGTGCAGATCCGCCCCGGCACCGCGCAAGATATCTCGCTCGCCGAGCAATGCCGCGACATCGCAGGCCATGTCGGCCAAACCGAGCGCCTGCCCGCGCAACAGCAAATGCGCGATGCGCGGATGCGCCGGCAGTTCGGCCATGGCCTGACCGTGACGGGTCAATGCGTCGCCATCCAGCGCGCCCAGACGATCCAGCAAATCCTGCGCCTGTGCATAAGCAGCGGCCGGCGGTACATCCAGCCAAACCAACTGACCCGGTGTCACGCCCCAGCGTCCCAGTTGCAACGCCAGGCCCGCGAGATCGGCCGAGAGAATTTCCGCACTGGCATACGCCGCCAGTTGTTCGTGTTGATCCTGCGACCACAGGCGATAACACACGCCCGGCTCCAGCCGTCCGGCCCGGCCCGCGCGTTGAGTGGCACTGGCTTTGGAAATGCGCTGGGTGTCGAGGCGAGTCATGCCGCTGCCGGGGTCGAAACGCGGCACTCGCGCCAACCCGGCATCAATGACCACGCGCACGCCATCGATCGTCAGGCTGGTCTCGGCGATGTTGGTCGCCAGCACCACTTTGCGTTTGCCTGCGGGTGCCGGGTCGATCGCGGCTCGCTGCGCGGCCAGGTCCAGTTCGCCGTGCAATGGGCAAAGCAGCACCGGCGTGTTGTCGCCCAGCGCATCGGCCAATTGTTGATGGACTCGACGGATTTCCGCTTGCCCCGGCAGGAACACCAGAAGGCTACCGGTTTCATCGTTCAAGGCCTCGAGGACGGTTTGCACCAGGCGCGGCTCGATGAACTCACCTGACTGAAACGGCCGGCCCCAGCGCATCGCCACCGGGTACATGCGCCCTTCACTGCGCAGGATCGGCGCGTCGTCCAGCAACCCGGCCAGGCGTTCGCCTTCCAGGGTTGCGGACATCAAGAGGATTTTCAGCGGTTGATCGTCGCGAAACAACTCCCGGCCATTCAGGCTCAGGGCCAACGCCAGGTCAGCGTCGAGGCTACGTTCGTGGAATTCGTCGAAGATCAGCAAACCCACGCCTTCCAGCGCCGGGTCATCTTGCAGGCGCCGCGTGAGGATGCCTTCGGTGACCACTTCGATGCGGGTGTTGGGCCCGACTTTGCTGTCCAGCCGAATCCGATAGCCGACGGTTTCACCGACCTTCTCGCCCAACTCACTGGCCAAGCGCTCTGCCGCCGCCCGCGCCGCCAAACGACGCGGTTCAAGCATCAGGATGGTCTGCCCGGCCAGCCAGGGCTCATTGAGCAAGGCCAAGGGCACGCGCGTGGTTTTACCGGCACCGGGCGGTGCTTCGAGCACGGCTTCGTGGCGTGTCGCCAAGGCTTCACGCAGGGCGGGTAAAACTTCATCAATCGGCAAAGAATTCATGCTGGCTCCCAAACAGAGCGGCGAGTATAACGACGAACTGCTCGGTGTTTGTCGCGGTCCTAATTCATAACAACGATGCTTCGTTTTCCAGATGACTCAGGAGTTTTTCCATGCGTGTTCCCTTTCGCTTGATTGGCGGTGTATTGGTCGCGACCCTGCTGACCCAGGTTACGGCGTGCGGCTCGATTTTCTATCCCGATCGCCGTGGGCAAATTGACGGCAAGATCGACCCGGCTGTCGCGGCGCTGGATGCTGTGGGCCTGCTGTTCTACATCATCCCCGGCCTGATCGCCTTTGCGGTGGACTTCGCCACCGGGGCGATCTATTTCGAGCCGGGCAAGACCGCGCAGGTTGCACCGGAAAAACTCAAGGAAGCGATCGGCGCCGACGGCAAGGTCGATAATCACAAGTTGCAGACTATTCTCGAAACAGAATTGGGCCGCAGCTTTCCGCTGGACGACCCACGCCTGATTCAACACAAGGGCAGCGCCCAGCAATTGGCCATGTTCGGCCTGCAACCTGCCGCGTAATCGATGCCCCCAAAGGAAAATGCCGCCCCTATGAATTCCAGCTCCGAACACGCCCGCCTGCTGCGGCTGGCGACCCGTGCCTCGGTGGCGGTGGCCTGTACGCTGATCGTCGCCAAAGGCATCGCCTGGTGGTTGAGCGGTTCGGTGAGCATGCTCGCCGGATTGACCGACTCGACGCTCGACGGCGTCACCTCGCTGCTCAACTTGCTGGCGGTGCATTACGCCTTGCGCCCGGCCGATGACGATCACCGTTACGGGCATGGCAAGGCCGAGTCGCTGGCGGGCATGGCTCAGGCGCTGTTCATTGGCGGCAGTGCGGTGCTGATTGCCCTGCAGGCCTTTGATCGGCTCCAGCATCCCGTACCGGTGGAAGCACCGTGGATCAGCATCGGGGTGATCGTGTTTTCCCTGGTGCTGACGCTGGCATTGCTGATGCTCCAACACCGGGTGGTCAAGGCGACGGGCTCCAACGCGGTGCGTGCGGACTCGCTGCATTACCGTTCGGATCTGCTGCTCAACGGTAGCATTCTGGTGGCACTGGTGCTGGCCGGGTTTGGCTGGCATCAGCTGGATGCGTGGTTTGGCCTGGGCATTGCCATCTACATTCTGTGGAGCGCGATTCAGATCGCACGGGAAAGTTTTACGGTGTTGATGGATGAAGAACTGCCGCCCGAAGTCAGCCAGCACATGCTCGAACTGGCCTGCAGTGTGCCGGGGGTTTTAGGGGCGCATGACCTGCGCACGCGGATTTCCGGCAACCAGTGGTTCGTGCAATTGCACCTGGAGTTGCCGGGAAGTTTGACGCTGTCTGTCGCCCACGGCATCAGCGACCAGGCGGCCGATGCGATTCATGCCGCCTACCCGAAAGCCGAAGTGCTGGTGCACGCCGACCCGCAGGAAGTGGTGCTGGCCGCCAAGGCTCAGAACGTGACCTGATAACCGCGACTGCCGAGGCAATTACCCTCGGCTTGTCGGTAGGCCTGGACCACCGCTGAGTCCGGTTGGTAGGTAGCGGTTCGCGGGTCGAAGCCACTCTGCTGCACCGCGTATTGGTAGCACTCGTAACCGTCTCGACTGATCTGCTCCGGCGACTGCCCGTTGGCCGGATACGCCTCCACGTCATAACTATTGCTGGCCGGTTGTTGCGCTTGCGGGCCTCCAACCGGAGGCTCGACCACCATGTAATCCTGAGTGCTCTCCTGATAGGCGTAATACGAGCCGGCCGCCAGAAACAGCATCGACCCGCCAATCAAGACTTGCTCGGCATAGTCAGGCAAATAGCTGACACGAATCCCGCGCGGCGGTTGCACCACGACATAGTGCGGCCCCAGCGGGCGATACCAGTAACCGCCGGAATAGAAGTAATCCATGCCACGGTAAGGCACGCGGTATTCGCGGTCTGGAAAGCGATCAATTTCCTGACCCGGACGGTATCGCGGCCCTGGTCCCCAGCCATTGCCATGCCCCGGCGGACGACCGCCCTGCCAGTGATTGTCATTGGTCGGCGCACCGGTGTAACCATTCCAGTGCTGGTTGTAATCGTTACGCCGAGGCACATCCTGATAGTAACCACGCTGCGGTGGCTGGGTCTGGCGCACGGTGTCGGGGCGGCTGTGGATCGGCGGGTCAATCGGCAGGTCATTCGCTGGCAATTGCGGCGGCGGTGGCGGCGAGCGAACCCGGCTGTTGAAGTCCGGCGCAGGATGGTTCTGATTTTCCCGCTGGCCGTTGTTTTGACCCTGACCGTTGTGCTCGAACTGGCGGCTGTTGTCGCCACGAATGATGTCGTTGTTCTGCGGGTGCGGCTGATTGTTACCGCCATGCCCCTGACCGTTGCCCTGATGACCGCCGCCCTCATGCTGCACGCCTTCGGGACCACGGTTTTGTTGATCATCGGCCAGTGATTGCGCAGTGACACCGACACACAACAAACCAACACCGGCCAAACGCCAGATGCGCGACTTCATGCTTTTCCTCACTACGGGTTAGGGCCTGTACGTAAGACTGGGAAAGTTCAGGCCGGTTCTGAAACAGGTTATCAGTCGCGAAACTTATTTATTGAGGGCCGTGCAGAAATCGCAGGCAAAAGAAAAGGGAGACCCGTCGGCCTCCCTTTGAGAACTTCGTCCGTGCTCGACGCTTATGACGTCGGCTCACCTCACCCCGTCTTCTGGACAGTGTGCAGCTCGGGGGCCGGCACATCCCCGGTGGGGGTGGCGGCCGCGGCTGGCCTGATTGGGCGAGCCGCTGTGGACTGTTTGTCCGAGCAGTGATTCTGGTGATAAGAATAGGCCTGGGGCGCCGGCAGAGGATTGCGAAGATTGCTCAAATAAACATCACTTGCGCAATTTTTAACCTTGGATAGATAATCTGCCGCAATAGTTACGACAAAGGCCTCATTGATGAGCAAACTCGACCGATACGACTTGAGCATTTTGGCGGAATTGCAGCGTGATGCGCGCATCTCCAACCAGGAGCTGGCCGAACGCATCGGCTTGTCCCCCTCGCCTTGCTCGCGCCGGGTCAAGCAACTGGAGGACGACGGCTACATCACCCGCCAGGTCGCCCTGCTGGACCGTAAAATGCTCGGCTTGAGCCTGACGGCTTACGTGCTGATCGGCATGGACCGGCACACCCCGGAACGCTTCGAGAACTTCGAAGCGGCGATTCGTACATTGCCGCAAGTGCTGGAATGCAGCCTGGTGACCGGGATGGATGCCGATTATCAGCTCAAGGTGGTGGTGCCGGACATGGATCACTATCAGAAGTTACTGCTGGGGCACCTGACCCGGATTGAAGGGGTCACCAGCGTTCGTTCGAGCTTTGTGCTGAACCAGGTACTCAACAGCACTGAATTGCCCCTGACGCATCTGCGCAACTGAAGACGCTATCGCGAGCAAGCTTTGCTCCTACAGATTTGGTGCGGATTCGTGGCAGATGCAAACCCGCAGGAGCATGGCTTGCCCGCGATGGGGCCGGCACAGGCGACGAATAGCTGCGACACACCGCCGCAGGCCAATACTGTACGCAGCCAGCGAGGCGTATACTCCCCGCGCCCTTTTAGCCTCGCCCGCGCTGGAGATGTTCGATGGATCCTGCAGTATTTGAAGAGTGGATGATGACTGGCCTTGTCAGCATTCTGATCATTTTCATGGGTTTCATCGTCTGGGATCTGGCGAAGAAGTCCAAGGCCGGGCGCTTTGGCTCGTTCATTCTGTTCTTTGTTCTGGGTCTGGGCGTGGCCGCGTTCGTGATCAAAAGCGTGGTGATCGGCCTGATTGAATCCGGCACGTTATAAACGCGCCGGCACTTCCTTCCACTGGCCCTGATCGAGCCCTTCGATCGTCCAGTCACCTATCCTGACCCGCACCAGACGCAATGTCGGCAAGCCGACCGCTGCCGTCATGCGCCGCACCTGACGATTGCGCCCTTCACGAATCACCAGCTCCAGCCAGCTTGTCGGCACACTCTTGCGAAAGCGCACCGGCGGGTTGCGTGGCCACAGCTCCGGTTCTTCCAGTTGCCGCGCCTCGGCCGGCAAAGTCATCCCGTCGTTAAGTTCGACGCCGTCACGCAAACGCTGCAACTGCTCGGCACTCGGCTCGCCTTCTACCTGCACCCAATACGTCTTGGCCAGTTTGTGTTTCGGATCGGCAATACGGGCTTGCAACTGACCGTCGTTGGTCAGCAGCAACAAGCCTTCGCTGTCGCGGTCCAGGCGTCCGGCCGGGTAAATCCCCGGGATCTCGATGTAATCCTTGAGCGTCGCCCGCCCTTCGCCGTCGCTGAATTGCGTCAGCACATCAAACGGTTTGTTGAACAAGATCAGCTTCGGCTCGGCCGGCGGCGCCTTGGCGACACGACGCGGGGCTGAGGAAGGAGTATTCGCGCCAGGACGGCGAGGTGCGGGACGTGGTGGACGAGGCATGGGGAAAGGAACATCTAACGGTCAGGGCTGCTAATGCTAGTGCCCTGACCGCCAAATGACCATGACAACCGTTAGCGGAACGGCGGCTCGTCGAAGCTGCGCAGCTTGCGCGAGTGCAGCGAGTTGAGTTCCGTGCGCAACAGATCGACCGCTTCGATACCGATCTTCAAGTGCTGGCTGACCGCACGTTCATAGAAGGCGTTGGCCGAGCCCGGCAGCTTGATTTCGCTGTGCAACGGTTTGTCCGAGACACACAGCAACGTGCCGTAAGGCACCCGCAAACGATAGCCCTGGGCGGCGATGGTGCCACTTTCCATGTCCACCGCCACGGCGCGGGACAGGTTGATCAACGGGCGCTCCTGAGCCCAGCGCAGCTCCCAGTTACGGTCGTCGTAAGTCAGTACGGTGCCAGTGCGCAGGCGTTTCTTCAGCTCGTCACCTTTCTCGCCGGTGATGTTGGCCGCCGCTTGCTGCAATGCCATCTGCACTTCCGCCAGCGCCGGTATCGGAATGTTCGGTGGCACGACCCGGTCCAGAATCCCGTCGCGGCGCATGTACGCGTGAGCCAGCACGTAGTCGCCAATGGTCTGCGACTGACGCAAGCCACCGCAGTGACCGATCATCAGCCAGCAATGCGGACGCAGCACCGCCAAGTGGTCGGTGATGTTCTTGGCGTTGGACGGGCCGACGCCGATATTCACCAGCGTCACGCCATGGCCATCGCTGGCGATCAGGTGATAGGCCGGCATCTGGTAACGGTGCCACACCACACCGGCGGCAATCGCCGATGCTTCGCCGTGGTCCATGCTCTTTTCGATGATCACGTTGCCCGGCAAGATCATGCGCACAAAACGCGGGTCGCTGCGCAATTGCTCCAGGCCATGGACGATGAACTGATCAACGTAGCGGTGGTAGTTGGTCAGCAGGATCCAGGGCTGCACATGACGCCAGTCACTGCCGGTGTAATGCACCAGGCGGCGCAGGGAGAAGTCCACCCGCGCGGCGTCGAACAGCGCCAGCGGCAGCGGGTCGGTGTTTTCCCAATCGTACAAGCCATCGGCAATGCCGTCGGTGGCCGCAGACAAGTCGGTACTCGGGAACACCCGCGCCAGCACGGCAGCGGTCACGCCGGAACCGGCCAGTTCATCGCCCTGCTCGACCACGTACGGGTAAGGAATGTTTTGCTGGCTGATACCGACTTCCACGGTCACGGTGAAGTCGTGCATCAACGGCACCAGCTGTTCCAGCAGGTATTTGCGGAAGGCGGCCGGATGGGTGACGGTGACGCTGTAGGTTCCGGGCAGTTGAACCTTGGCGTAAGCGCGCGTGGTCTGCGGGACTTCGCCCTGGCAGTGATAGGTCAGACGCAGTTCGGGATAACGGAACATCGCCCGCTGCTCGGCGTCCGGCTCGACACGATCCTTCAGGTATCGCTTGAGCGCCTGATTCAACGCGGTGGTTGCACGATTGTGCAAGAGCGCAAGCCGGTCCACGGCTTGCTCGGCGGTTTGAACGATAATAAAAGCTTCGGTCACGATCAGCATCCTGTGTTCTGACTTGCAGACCTTCATCTTGCCTGCATCGTCGCTTCACGGGAACAGTCGTGTTTGGGCAATACATCAATAGTCAGGCACAGGCAGAACCTGTGGGAGCGGGCTTGCCCGCGATAGCGGTGTGTCAGACACCATTAATGTTGAATGTCAGACCGCATTCGCGGGCAAGCCCGCTCCCACAGGGTTTTGCAACGGTCAAAAACCCTGCGGGGTCGAACGGGCGACGATTGCTTCCACTTCCAGCCCACGTGGCAACGCGCCATACACCCGACCGGCCGAGCCGAGCCGGCTGACGATGAACGCATCACTGACCGCCGCATTGCCCGCCTCCAGCAACAGCTTGGCCTGAAGCCCCAAGGCAATGTCTTCGGTGAGCTGGCGGGCGCGGTATTGAATGTCGCTGGTGTCTTTGAACTGCGCCTGCAATTGCTGGATGTGCGCGGCCAGGCGTTTATCGCCATGACCGTCGCCCAGTTCACTGAACAGCACATCAAGCACACCCGGTTCTTTGGACAAGGCTCGCAGCACATCCAGGCACTGCACGTTGCCGGAACCTTCCCACGTCGAATTGACCGGCGCCTCTCGGTACAGACGCGGCAGGATGCTTTCTTCGACATAGCCAGCACCGCCCATGCATTCGGCCGCTTCGTTGATCATGGCGGGCGCGCGTTTGCAGATCCAGTACTTGCCCACCGCGGTAACCAGCCGGGCGAATTTGGCTTCGTGGCTATCGTCCAGATGGTCCAGTGCCTTGCCCATGCGCAGGCTCAAAGCCAGGGCGGCTTCACTTTCCAGCGCCAGATCGGCCAGCACGTTTTGCATCAAGGGTTGTTCACTGAGCACCTTGCCACCGACTGTACGGTGGGCGCAGTGGTGACTGGCCTGGGTCAGGGCCTGGCGCATCAGTGCGCTGGAACCGACCATGCAATCGAAGCGGGTCATGGCCACCATTTCAATGATGGTCGGAACACCCCGCCCTTCTTCGCCGACCATCCAGGCCAGCGCCCCGCGAAATTCCACTTCGCTGGAGGCGTTGGAGCAGTTGCCCAATTTGTTCTTCAAGCGCTGGATGTAGAACTGATTGCGCGTATCGTCCGGCCGGTGGCGCGGCAGCAGGAAACAGGTCAGGCCCTTGTCCGTTTGCGCCAGGGTCAGGAAGGCATCGCACATCGGTGCCGAGCAAAACCACTTGTGCCCCACCAACTCGTAAGCCTGCCCCGGACCACTGGCGCCCACCGGATAGGCCTTGGTGGTGTTGGCGCGCACATCGGTGCCACCCTGCTTCTCGGTCATGGCCATGCCGATGGTCACACCGGCCTTGTGCGCCATGCCAACGTTGCGCGGGTCATATTCGGTGGCGAGGATTTTCGGCAGCCATTGATCGGCCAGATCCGGTTGCAGGCGCATCGCCGGAACGCTGGCGAAGGTCATGGTCAAAGGGCAGCCACTGCCGGCTTCGGCCTGGCTGTGCAGATAACTCATGGACGCACGGGCCACATGCGCCCCTGTCTGCGGATGCGCCCAGGGCAACGAGGTCAGCCCGTGTTCGACGGCGGTGCGCATCAATTGGTGATAGGCCGGGTGGAATTCCACCAGGTCGATGCGATGACCATAACGGTCATGACTGACGAACACCGGTTTGTTCTGATTGGCCAGGAACCCGGCGTCCATCAGTGGCCCGCCCGCCAAGGCGCCATAGGCGTCGATCCGCGATTCGGCCCAACCGGCCCCGAAACGCCGCGACCATTCCTGCAGCGGAAGGTCGATGCGATAGAGGTTGGTACCGTCCAGCGACGGTGGCTGGTTGGTGACTTCGTGGGTTTCAGCGAACTGATGCAGGTTCATGACGGGGGCTCCTTTGGGTCAGCCAAGGGGTTCAGTTAAGCACTGCCCCGAGGCTGAACAAAGTGGCATATCCGCCTAACTGTCGGCGCTTTCGCCCTGCCTTGGACACAGCACCCGACGATAGAGCGCGGCCTGCAAGTCCTCGAATTTCACCGGTTTATTCAGGTAGTCGATCATGTCACCGGTCGGGCAGCGTTCACGATCAACACTCAGCGCCACCACGAACACCGGCAAATGAGCACAGCCCGGCAAGGCGCGGATCTGGCAGCACAGGGAGATACCGTCCAGCGGTGGCAACTGACAATCGACCAGCACCGCATCAAAGGTTTCAAGCTGCAACTGGTCGAGGGCGGCCAGACCGTTGTCGGCCGAACGCACCCGGAACCCGAGCTTGAGCAACATGCCGCGCATCACCAACTGATTGACGCTGTTGTCATCCACCAGCAACACGTTGCAATCCTTTGGCAAGCGCAACCCCGGGACCTCGCGATTCATCGACGGTACGGCTGGGCGTTCCACGACAGGCACTTCTACGTCGACATCCAGCTGGAAACGACTGCCACTGCCGGGTTCGGAGCGGTGAGTCAGGCGCCCACCGAGCAATTCGACCAGTTGCCGACAAATCGCCAACCCCACGCCCAAACCGCCATATTCGCGGGTCATCGAACCGTCGAGCTGGAAGAAACGCTGGTACATGGTCGCCTCCCCCAGGTCGGTAAAACCGATGCCTGTGTCGATCACTGCAAATGACAACGACAGCCGACCGTTTTCCACCGGTTTGCCCGTCACCCGCAGCGCCAGCCCGCCGACCCGGGTGAACTTGATTGCGTTGTCCAGCAGGCATTCCAGGCATTGCGCCAGCTTTGCGCTGTCGCCGTGCAGGCGATCCGGCAGTCCCGGCGTGACGTCGACTTTGAAATCCAGCGACTTGCTCGATGCGTTGCCCTCGAACTGCGCCCGCAAGCCATCGACCACACCCCGCAGGCTGAACGCCGCCGGGGTGGCCTTGAGTTTGCCGGCCTGCAATTCGGTCAGCGTCAGGATGCCGTTGACCATGCGCATCATGTCCCGCGCCGAACCGGCAGCGGTTTGCTGGTATTGCTCCAGCTCAGGGTCCATCTCGACGGTCTGCATCAACTCCAGCGAACCGATCACGCCGTTCATGGGGGTGCGCAATTCGTGGGTCAAGGTGGCAAGGAATTCATCCTTGAGCTTGTTACTGTGAGCCAATTGCTGGTTCAACACTTCGAGCTTTTGCCCCGCATCAAACAGCGTTTGTGCTTGCTGCTCGCGCATGGCGTTGATGCGATCGGCCAAGGCCAGCGACAGCAGTGCGACTTCAATCGCCGAGCCGATCTGGCTTGAATACATGGTCAGGAACACGTTGGGCAGATAACCCAGCACCATCATTGTGTTGACGATGCCACCGAGCAAAAACGCCGACCAGGCAATGATGAAATACCGCGCCACACGCAGGCCGCGCAACCAGGCACACAGCCCGGCGGCAAAAATCACCACGGTGAAGGACAAGGCCAGGGCGGTGGCCAGGCGCAAGGCCAGGGCATAACTGGCCATCAACGACAACCCGATCACCGTCGCGCTGAATGCAATCAAGGCCAGCAACAAGCGATCGAGCCAGCGACCATAGGACCCGGTCTGCAAGAAACTTCGAGCAAACTGACTGCCGAACAGTCCGGCGCAGCCGATGAAGAACGGTGTTGCCGCGTTGGCCCACCAAGGATTGTCCGGCCAGAAATACTCCACGGCCGCGCCATTGACCGACAGTTGGTACAGACCGAACGAGGCGATGTAGAAGATGTAATAGAGATAGCTGGTGTCACGCACGCTCAGGTAGATGAACAGGTTGTAAACCAGCATCCCCAACAACACGCCGTAGATCAGCCCCAGCACATAAAGCCGCACGGGCTGCTCTTCGAGAAAAGCGGTGCTCGACCACAAGGTCACCGGCGCCTGGATGGAGCCTTCGCTTTGCAGGCGCAGGTACACCGTTTGTGCCTGGTCAGGTGTGAAGTTCAAATCGAACAGGTAGTTGTTCTGGCGGATCTCACGCGTGGCAAACGGCAAGGCATCGCCCGTCTGCCGGGCCAGGCGATAGTCACCGCCGGCATCGGGCAAGTACAGATCAAGGTGATCGAGCGGCGGATAGGCCAGTTCAAGAAGCCAGGTGCGTTGTACTGACGGGTTGGTCGGACGGTAATGCAGGTCGATTTTCAGCCAGAACACCGAGCGCGAGTACCCGGCATTGAGGGTGGCTTTATCGTGGGGTTTGAAGTTTCCAGCCGCCGCTTGCGCAAGAACATCGGCGATGGTCGCCTGACCGTCCGCGTCTTCGTACACCTGCATGACTCGGCCCAGGGGAAGGCTCTGGGTAGATTCATCGAACTCGATGGCGCTCGCCATGAGGGGCAAGCAAAGCAGCAACATCAGCAAATAGCGCATTTAAGCCCCAGCGTGGCCTGTCCGGTTATCTCAGGAAGCCCCTCATTCCCTTTGAGTAGACGTAAAACCGGCATTACCTGTTATTGGTTTGGATCCACTCTAGCATAGCCGTTGATGGCCATTGAACACCATTGAATTTTTTTCGCAGAGGCTCTAGCACGGGCGTTCCAGCGACAAATTTTGCGCAAAACCAGCTTGATTGGTCAGGTTGTATCAATGCATCGGCCGTTTTACACATTCCTGTAGCAGCTGGCGAAGCCTGCGTCCGGCTGCGCAGCAGTCGTTAAACCTGAATTCGCGGTCTGTCTGATTGACCGCGTTGTCTGGGTTTACGACTGCTGCGCAGCCGGACGCAGGCTGCGCCAGCTGCTACAAGTCCGTCTCATGACTCGCTGGTCGACTGGTGGTAAGCTCGCGCACCATGAATATCTACAGCTCTCGCCCCGTTGTCCTCTGTCTCTCCGGCCACGATCCAAGTGGTGGCGCCGGCTTGCAGGCAGATATCGAAGCCTTGCTCGCGCAGGGTTGCCATGCGGCCCCGGCCGTCACCGCCCTGACCGTGCAAGACACGGTCAACGTCACTGACTTCCGCGTCCTCGACCGTGAGTGGGTGTTGGCCCAGGCCAATGCCGTGCTCAACGACTCCGAAGTCGCCGCCGTCAAACTGGGCATGCTCGGTTCCCTGGAGATGGTCGACACCGTGGTCGAACTGCTTCAGGCGCACCCGCACCTGCCGGTCGTCTGCGACCCGGTGCTGCGCGCCGGCGGTGGCGGACGACTGGGCAAGGACGAAGTCGGCTACGCCATGCGCGAACGCCTGCTGCCCCTGTCCATCATCGCCACCCCTAACCTTCCCGAAGCGCGCATCCTCGCCGAACTGCCAGAAGGCAGCGCCGACGAATGCGCAGAAAAACTGCTGCCGTTTGTCAAACACCTGCTGATCACGGGCGGTCATGGCGACGAACACGAAATCCACAATCGCCTCTACAGCCGCGACGGCCACCGCGAAACCTTTACCTGCCAGCGCTTGCCCGGCAGTTATCACGGTTCCGGTTGCACGCTGGCCAGCGCGTTGGCCGGTCGTCTGGCCCTGGGTGAAAACCTCGCCAGCGCCGTGCAGACCGCGCTTAACTACACATGGCGAACCCTGCGTGATGCGGAGCAACTGGGCAAAGGCCAGTTCGTGCCGCGCCGCCTGCCTCTGGATTTCTGTTCGTAACTTTTGATGCGTAAAGCGCCGAGGCTTGTCCGATGAAACTACGTGGCCTGTACGCCATTACCGATAGCCAGTTGCTGGCCGGTAAATTTCTTTCGTACGTGGAGGCGGCGCTGGAAGGCGGCGTCACCTTGCTGCAGTACCGCGACAAAAGCAGTGACGAGGCCCGCCGATTGCGTGAAGCCGAAGCACTGCGCGATCTGTGCGATCGCTACAAGACCCAGTTGATCATCAACGACGACGCCGAACTCGCTGCCCGCCTGAACGTGGGTGTGCATCTGGGACAGACCGATGGTCCGCTGTCTCCGACCCGCGCCTTGCTCGGCTCCAAGGCAATCATCGGTTCGACCTGCCACGCGCAACTCGAACTCGCCGAACAGGCTGCAAAGGAAGGCGCCAGCTACGTCGCCTTCGGCCGTTTCTTCAATTCCAACACCAAGCCCGGCGCGCCGACTTGCAGTCTCGACTTGCTCGATCAGGCCCGCAGCACATTGCACCTGCCGATCTGCGCGATTGGTGGCATCACCCTGGAAAACGCCGCGCCACTGGTAGCCCACGGGGTTGACCTGCTGGCGGTCGTCCACGGTCTTTTTGGCGCCGAGAGTACGGCTGAAGTGACACGCCGCGCCCGCGCCTTTAACGAACTACTTAAAATCTGATTTGAGAGCCCGACCATGTCTCGTTCCGAAACCCTGTTTGCCAATGCCCAGAAACACATTCCCGGTGGCGTGAACTCGCCTGTGCGCGCGTTCAAAAGCGTCGGCGGCACCCCGCTGTTCTTCAAACACGCTGAAGGCGCCTACGTTACCGACGAAGACGACAAGCGCTATGTGGATTACGTCGGCTCCTGGGGGCCGATGATTCTCGGCCATAGCCATCCGGACGTGCTGGACGCGGTGCGCAAACAACTGGCACACGGTTTGTCCTATGGCGCCCCGACCGCGATGGAAACCGAGATGGCAGACCTGGTCTGCTCGATCGTGCCGTCGATGGAAATGGTGCGTATGGTCAGCTCCGGCACCGAAGCGACCATGAGCGCGATCCGTCTGGCCCGTGGCTTCACCGGCCGCGACAGCATCATCAAGTTTGAAGGCTGCTACCACGGCCACTCCGACAGCCTGCTGGTCAAGGCCGGCTCTGGCGCGCTGACCCAAGGCGTACCGAGCTCGGCCGGCGTGCCGGCAGCCTTTGCCAAACACACCTTGACCCTGCCGTTCAACGACATCAACGCGGTAGAAACCATGCTCGCCGAAGTCGGCCAGGACGTGGCGTGCATCATCGTTGAGCCAGTGGCCGGCAACATGAACTGCGTACCGCCAGCGCCAGGCTTCCTCGAAGGCCTGCGGACACTGTGCGACAAGCACGGCGTAGTGCTGATTTTCGACGAAGTGATGACTGGTTTCCGCGTTGCCCTCGGCGGAGCCCAGGCTTASTACGGCGTAACGCCGGACCTGAGCACCTTCGGCAAAATCATCGGTGGCGGCATGCCCGTTGGCTGCTTCGGCGGCAAACGCGAAATCATGCAGCACATTGCGCCGCTGGGCCCGGTGTACCAGGCCGGCACGTTGTCGGGCAACCCGCTGGCCATGGCCGCCGGCCTGACCACTTTGCGTTTGATCAGCCGTCCGGGTTTCCACGCCGAACTGACCGACTACACCACGCGTCTGCTCGACGGCCTGCAGCAACGCGCCGATGCCGCGGGCATTCCGTTCGTGACCACGCAAGCCGGTGGCATGTTCGGCCTGTATTTCAGTGGCGCCGACGATATCGTGACGTTCGATGACGTGATGGCGAGCGATGCCGCCCTGTTCGGCCGCTTCTTCCACTTGATGCTCGAAGGCGGGGTTTACCTGGCGCCGAGCGCGTTCGAAGCCGGCTTCACCTCGATCGCTCATGGCGAAACCGAGTTGAAACTGACACTGGACGCTGCCGAGCGTGCATTCGCCGCATTGAAATAACGTTTTGCTGCTGACGTTGGCGACTGCCGACGTCAGCTTTCACCTACATCCGCACTGTTATTCCGACGCTTGCGCTAATAATCCCCCGCAAATTGGGCGATATATTCCCCACGCAGCAGAAAAACGAGTAAAGACTTTGTAAGGTTGGCCCTGCTTATTTCATAATGCGCGCTTATTGGATCCCCTCGATGGGTCCGCGCGCCCTTCAGAGGTAAGTCGATTCTCATGAACCGCACCGGCCGCGCCCTTGCAATGGGCTGCCTGTTGCTCCTTCAGCCCCTGCTCGCGCTCGCACAAGCAGGCGGCAACTCGTTGTTAATCCCAGCGATGGGTCGCTGCACCCTCAATACTCAGCCGCAAGACCTGACGCAAGCGCTCGCCGCCTGCCAAAAAGCGTCGGATGAAGGGGATGCGCAAGCGCAATACGAGTTGGGTGAGTTCTACTACGAAGGCAAAAACGCGCCGCGCGACCTCAATAAAGCCCTCAGCTATTTCGAAAAAGCCTCGCTGCAAGGCCATGCCCAGGCGCAATTCAAACTCGGCACCATGTTCTTCCATGGCGAAGGTGTGCCGGCCAATAACGTCCAGGCTTACATTCTGCTGAAAATGGCGGCGGTCAACGGCGCTGAAGAGGCGCTGGACACCGCCGACGAAGTCACCGAGAAAATGCCGCGCGAAGAGCTGGAAGTCGCCACCCAGGTACTGGGGCAAATTTTCCGTAAATACCTGATGGAATTGCAGAGCGCCGATGGGCGTACGCCGTTTTCGCCTCTTCCCTGATTTCTTTACCGACCTCTCTGACGCAATCGCGGGCAAGCCTTGCTCCTACAAGAGCAGTGGTGAACCT
>NZ_JBFUBK010000052.1:0-40400 GCF_056405815.1 Pseudomonas sp. P1_F1_2
TTCCCGCGCAGAGCGTGGGAGCGTGGGAGCGATCAGGCGGGCGCTCAACGCAGAATCACCGGCGCGGTATCCGGTGGCAGGTCGTTGTGTGGCTCCGCCTGCCCCGATGGCTGATCGCTGCCGTCCCCGAGCTGTTCGCTCAATTGCCGCGCCACATCCTCGCCCAAAGACCTCGATACTTCGCGCACCACCCGAGGCCGGTTCAGTGAAACGTGGATGTCCCGATCATTCACCAGCTTGGTGTCCTGAGCCTCACCCATGGCGGTGAAGGCCGAGGTGATCTCGTAGGTCCTGGTATTGATCAGGCTGAAGTCCGCCACCAGAGTCAGCGCCAACACCGCCGAATAGCTGTCGGTATTGGCCAGTTCGTTCATGTCCTGGGTGAAGTCGATGTCTGACAGCGTGCCAAACAATACGTAGTCGGCCCCCTTGAAATGGCCGGCCTTGATGCGTTCGATCACGTCATACACATCGGTTTTGGTGCTGACGGTGTAGGGCGTCCCCTGAATCAGCTGGAACATCCCGGTCTTGAGCATCTGACCTTTGATGTCCCCGCTGAATCGGCGGATTTCGGTCTGTTCCAGGTAGCTGTTCTGCGTCGTGTACTCGTCATAACGGGACGAGCCGCTGGCGCCGTAATAGTCCTGCTGATGATCGTCCCGGGCCGAAATCACGTGGACGTATTGATCCACGCTGGCCTCATAGGCAATGTCAGTGACCGCGATTTTCGGGGCCGCCTGAACGCCCAGGGCGCCGGTCAGGGCCATGATGCCAATCCATGCACGCATTGCTCAGCGCTCCGTGGTCTTGCGGATTTCTTTTTCGTCCATCCAGTCGGCCAGCCCGCTTTCGACGTCGATCAATTGCAGGCTGAACGTGTAGAAGACGTCCTTGTAATCGTTGCTGCGCTTGACGATTGAGCTGATCGACCCTTCCAGGCGATAGCGAGCGGCGATCATGTTGCCGGTTTTGGCCACGGTACTTTTCTTGTACAGGCCGCTCTGGTTTTGCAGTTTGAGGTGATCGACCTGGCTCTGCATGTCGGTGTTATCGCTGGCAAAGCGTGCAGTGCCGGAGCGCATCAGTTGGGTCTTGATTGACGTGGTGATGTCGCGAGTGTCGATGTACTCGCTGGTCTTGTTTCGCACGTCGTACACCTGGACCACCGGACGGCCTTTCAAGACCCCAGACTGGGCGAGTGAGCGGGTCATGCTTTCAGCGATCATTTGCAAATCGGTGGAACCGAATTCGTTGGTCACCAGCTCCACGGCTTTCGGATCACCGTAACTGATGTTGCCGCTGCCCAGCACCGGCGAGTGATTGGCCGCGCAGCCGCCGATCAGCAGGAGGCTGAGGGCGAGGGACGAAACACGTACAAGCATGGGCGTGGTCTCAAGTGGACGGTTCATGGCGTGTTGATTTCCAGGCGAAAGTCCACGGCTTGTGGTACCGGGGCGATGGCCGGCAGGAAGCTCGTCTGCTCGGCGTACAGGGTCAGGCTTTTCCAGGACTCGGCTTCGACCACTGGAAAACCTTCGGGGCCGAGCCATAGATAGCGGTAGTAGAGCGTCCGGTTATCGGTATCGGTGTTGCTCAGCTGCGTATTGACCGTCAGGAACCCGTTTTCCCGAGCCATGCGCATGGGACCGATAGCCAGGCTCTCAATCGGGCCGGTGGCCATGACTTTACTGGCTGCAGTGGGCGGCGCGGTGGCGCAGCCGGCCAACAGGGCTAGCGCGATAACGACGAAGCATTTCAATCCCATGAGGCGCTCCATTCAGGGTTGAGCACGGCTGGTGACAGCCTGCGGTGTTGGAGGGGGGGCGAGATCCAGGGCGACATCTGCGGCGAAAACCCGGTTATTCACCGCGCGCAGGCTGAAGGCCTGATAGGTCTGGCCGATCTTGAACCTGACCGGTGGGCGTTCCGGCGCATTGGGCAGGGTCAGTTGATGCTCGCCTTTCTTGAGGCGCAGGCGAGCGACGTATGTTTTGTCCGGCAGCGTGCGCCAGCCTCGTGTGTCGGCATCCTCTCGCTGGGTTTGCTGCAAGAGGGTTTCTTCAAGTTTCTCGGGCCTGTGTTTTTTCAAATAGGCCAGGTACTCGACGTTGGACCGGGCGCGATGAAGCGTGCGCTCAATGATGCCCGGCATGTCGTCACGCAAGGTGCGCCGCGACATGTCGCCATAACTGTTGAGCAACGTCAGTTTCTGTTTTTTTCCATCCACCGTGATGAAGTCCACGGGCGGTGTGGACGTGTCAGGGACGAGGATCGGGAACGACATGTTGGTGATGTAGGTTTCGCCCTCGACGTCCACCGAAATCGGCACACGCACGGAGTTGCGTGCAGGGGCGAGGCCGGTTTGCACGATCAGCAAGACATCACTTTCACCGGCCTTGAGCGGCGATTTGTCCAGGTTGCGCAGCGCCTGTTCAAGCAGCGGCGTGTTGGGGCGCAACTCCACGGCTTTGCGATAACCCGGTGCGGCGAGGTCTTTTTCACCCAGCGTTTCATAGACGAAACCTGCCAGGTAATGACTGAACGCACTTTGGTAGCTGTTTTTCAGCGCAATGACTTCGGGGGCATCAAGGGTTGCAACCGGGTAGCCCTGAAGGTCCTGGTATTTCAGGGGCACGCCTTGCTCTTGGGCCTGGTTTTCAAGTGCCAGGTATTGCAAGTCGCGCTTTTCGGCAATGGTTGCCTCGCGCTCGTGGGTTTTCTTGATCATCACCCGAGCGAGGTCGGGTTGGGCGCTGGACAGGCACGTCAGAGCCATTTGCGTGGTCAGGGCGACCTTCTCGAAGTCGTAGCCATCGTACAAACGCACTTTGTCATTGGCGCCGTAACTATTGAACTCGGTGAAAGCTTTGAAGGCGCCGAATCGTGGCGAGTTTTCCCACCCCTCAATCAGCCGGTCGGCGTAATCCCAACTGGCGTAACTACCGGTCATATCGCCAGTGAGCCGCAGCAGTTCGCCCTTCTCAAAGTTATAGAGCAGGTCGCCCGGGGCAATGGGATTGTTTCGATCCAGTACAGCAACGGCGGAGTCGATCTGGCCGGCTTTGAAATAGTCGAGGGTCTCGCTCAGCTCCGCGTTGTAGTCCCGCATGGTAGGGCAACCGCTCAGTAGCAAGCATGCACCGAGCACAAACATGAAGCGCAGGCGAGTAGCCATTTGCAGTGTGTCTTCCTTGAAGAAAAGCCGCCAAGAGGCGGCACACTGTAGAGCGCAATGATGGCACTTTGTTCCGCGGCTGCTGGCCTCAGTTGCAGACAAAGCTTGAGTGAAAGTGATTGGGAGGGAACAATGTGTTACTTCGTATTACCAATTGAGATTCATTCATGACTGCCCCGTCCCGTTTTCTGGCCTGGCTGGTGTTTCCACTGTTTGCCTTGTGCAGTTTCAATCTGCTGGCCGACACCGTGGAAGGTGCGCCGCAAGCGTTGCACCTGCTCGATTACATCAGCGCGGACTACCCGCAAACCGTGCAAGCGGGCAAGGTGATTGATGAGTCCGAGTACCGCAGGCAGCTGGAATCCATCAAGACGTTGCAGGGCCTGATTGCGGCGATGCCGGCCAAGCAGGAGAAGGCGGGGTTGGAGCAGGGCGTGAGCTCGCTGCGCAGTGCCGTCACTGCCCGTCAGGAAGGTGCGGACGTGGCCCGTCAGGCGCGGCAACTCGGTGCGAAACTGGCCGTGACTTATGAAGTCAGTCAGGCACCGATCATTACGCCGGACCCGACCCGTGGTGCGCCGCTGTATGCCCAGCATTGCTCGGTTTGCCACGGTGATGCGGGCGCTGGCGACGGCCCGGCGGGTGTCGGGCTGATGCCACCACCGTCCAATCTGCGAGATACGACGCGCCTGGATCATCTGAGCCTCTACGCGCTCTACAGCACCGTGGGCCTGGGTATTGAAGGCACCGACATGCCGGCTTTTGCCGATCAACTTGATGATCGTCAGCGCTGGGACCTGGCCACCTACATCGCCAGCTTCAGCGCCGACCCGGCGGCTGCAAAATCCGAAAAGACCTACAACATCGCCGACCTGGGGCGTCAGACGCCGGCAGAAGTGCAGGCCGCCGACGGTCCACAAGCCGCTGCGACATTCCGTGCGCAGCGGGCGCAACCGCCGCAGGTCAAGCGTGGCCCGGCGCAGTTGCTCGACTACACCGCTGCCACCCTCGACAAAAGCATCGCGGCCTACCGCGCCGGCGATCACGATCAGGCCTATGACCTGTCTGTCGCCGCGTATCTGGAAGGTTTCGAACTGGTCGAAAGCTCCCTGGACAACGTCAATGCCGTCGTGCGCAAAGACACTGAAAAATCGCTGATGGCCTACCGTCAGTCGTTGCAGGACGGGTTGCCGGTGGCAGAAGCCGAGCAGCGCCTGAACACGGCCAAGGCCAAGTTGAAGGAATCCGCTGACCTGTTGGGCAGCGATGGTTTGAGTTGGTCGCTGAGCTTCATTTCCGGTTTGCTGATTTTGTTGCGCGAAGGTCTGGAAGCGATTCTGGTGTTGGCTGCGATCCTGGCGTTCCTGCGCAACACTGGCCAGCAATCGGCCGTGCGCAGTGTCAATGTCGGCTGGGGACTGGCGCTGTTGGCCGGTCTGGGGACGTGGGCGCTGGCTGCATATGTGATCGATGTCAGCGGTTCGCAGCGCGAATTGCTGGAAGGCGCGACGGCGCTGTTTGCCTCGGTCATGGTGCTCTGGCTTGGCGTGTGGATGCACGACCGTCGTCACGCTGCGGCGTGGCAGGATTACATCAAGAGCAGCCTGGTGGGCGGCGGCGGCCGTTTCGGCTTTGCGATCCTGGCGTTCTTCTCGGTGTATCGCGAGTTGTTTGAAGTGATTCTGTTCTACGAAACCCTGTGGTTGCAGGCCGGACCTGCAGGGCACAACGCGGTGCTGGCCGGCGGCGGGACGGCGCTGGTGTTGCTGGTGGTTTTGGCGTGGGTCATCTTGCGTGGTTCGGCGAAGCTGCCGCTGGCGTTGTTCTTCAGCATCAACGCCGGCCTGTTGTGCGCGTTGTCGGTAGTGTTCGCCGGGCATGGCGTGAAGGCGTTGCAGGAAGCGGGGATCTTTGGTACCCGGCCGGTGCCGTTCTTTGATTTTGACTGGCTGGGGATTCACGCGGATGCCTATTCGCTGGGCGCTCAGGCGGTGGCGATCATTGCGATCTTCGTGTTGTACGGTCGCAGTTGGGTGGCCGAGAAGCGTCGGGTGCAGGTTTCCTAAACAACATTCGCTGCGCTCACAATCGCGGGCAAGCCATGTTCCCACGGGTTTAGGGTTAACCTTGTGGGGGCGAGGCGGCTCGCGATTTTTTTTGAAAGAGGAAAACACAATGCGTGTCTGGATCGACGCCGACGCCTGCCCACGGGCGGCCAAGGATCTGGTGGTGAAGTTCGCCCTCAAGCGCCAATACGAAGTGGTGCTGGTGGCGGGGCAGCCGCAGATCAAGCCGGGGCTGGCACTGGTGAAGTTGATCGTGGTGCCGAGTGGCCCGGACGCCGCCGATGATTACCTGGTGGAGCACGCGGTGCCGGGTGAACTGGTGATTTGCAGCGACGTGCCGCTGGCGGATCGTCTGGTCAAGAAGGGGGTGGCGGCACTGGACCCGCGTGGCAAGGAGTTCGATGCGCAGAACATGGGCGACCGGCTCGCGGTGCGCAACCTGTTCACCGACTTGCGTGAACAGGGGCAGATGGGCGGCGGGCCGGCACCGTTTGGCGAACGCGAGAAGCAGGCGTTCGCCAATGCACTGGACCGGATACTGACGCGGCTTACCCGCAAGCCCTGAGCCGTACCGAGAACCTGTGGGCGTGTGTCAGGCGTCGTTTTCGTGGGTCAGTTCGAGCACGCGGTCGACCATTTTGTTGATGCCGGACGCCGCTTCGCTGATGCTTTGCGCCAGCATGTAGGCCGGTGTACACACCAGCTTGCGCGCCTTGTCTTCGACGATTTCAGTCACGGCGCAATCGGTGTGGGTGGCGCCCATTTTGTTCATGACCGCAGCGGTCTCGGCATCATTGCCGATGGTGCAGTTCACCCCTGGCCCATAGATCTTCGCCGCCAGCGCTGGCGAAATACACATCAAGCCCACTGGTTTTCCAGCCTCGGCAAAGGCTTCGGTCAGCGCCAGGACATCCGGTTGCACGGTGCAACCGGCGCCTTCGATGGCGAAGTTCGACAGGTTCTTCGCCGAGCCGAATCCCCCAGGAACGATCAACGCATCGAAGTCGTCGACGTCGGCCTCGCGAATGTCCTTGATGTGGCCGCGAGCAATCCGTGCCGACTCCACCAACACGTTGCGTGACTCGGGCATCTCTTCGCCGGTCAGGTGATTGATCACATGCAATTGCGCGATGTTCGGGGCAAAGCACTGCACCTGAGCACCACGCTGGTCCAGTCTCAGCAGGGTAATCACGCTTTCGTGGATTTCGGCGCCGTCGTACACGCCACAGCCGGAAAGGATCACTGCAATTTTTTTGCTCATGGGCTTTTCTCCAGATTCATGGCGTTAAATGTCCACTAATTTGTCGCTCGTTGCCATAGGGTTAATTCGCGGCTACACCTAGCATCTGTCCTCGGATTCCGATCAGGGCGCGTCATGGACTTCATTCTGTATGCAGTGCCGTTTTTCTTTGCGCTGATCGCTGTCGAGCTGCTGGCCGACCGTTGGCGCGGGGTCAGCCATTATCGCGTGGCGGATGCGATCAACAGCTTGAGCACTGGCGTGCTGTCGACCACTACGGGCCTGTTGACCAAGGGTGTCGGGCTGGTCACCTATGCCTTTGCCCTTGAGCATGTGGCGCTGTTCCAGTTGTCGGCCGAGAGTATCTGGGTCTGGGTGTTTGCCTTCGTCCTCTACGACTTCTGCTACTACTGGCTGCATCGTATGGGGCACGAGCGCAATATCCTCTGGGCGGCGCACTCGGTGCATCACCAGAGCGAGGAGTACAACCTGTCCACGGCGTTGCGCCAGACCAGCACCGGCTTCTTGCTGAGCTGGATTTTCTACCTGCCGATGGCCGTGCTCGGTGTTCCGCTGCTGGTGTTCGTCAGCGTGGCGGTGCTGAATCTGCTGTATCAGTTCTGGGTGCACACCCGGCACATTCCCAAGCTCGGCTGGTTCGAATGGTTCTTCGTGTCGCCGTCCAATCATCGGGCTCACCATGCACAGAACGCTCTCTACATGGATCGCAACTACGGTGGGGTGTTCATTATTTGGGACCGCCTGTTTGGCTCGTTCCAGGAAGAAGACGACAACGAACCGGTGATTTTTGGCGTGACGACGCCGTTGGCGAGCTGGAACCCTCTGTGGGCAAACCTGCAGTTTTATGTGCAGTTGTGGGATGACGCGCGGCGCGCCGAGAGCACGTGGGACAAGCTGCGGATCTGGTTTATGCGCACCGGTTGGCGGCCGGCGGATGTGGCGGCCAGCTACCCGATGAACAAGCCTGAGTTGAGCCAGTTCCGCAAGTTCGAGGTGCCGCTGGACGGTCGTCAGCAACTGTATGTGGCGTTGCAGTTTTGCGCCTACATCGCGTTGGGCAGCTATTTGATGAACCTGGAACGGAGCCTGCCGACCGCCGCCTTGGTGCTCGGCTGGAGTGCGGTGGCGCTGGGGTTGTTTGCCTTGGGCGTGGCCCTGGAGAATCGCCCGTGGGCGTTGACGCTGGAGCTGCTGCGGCTGGCATCGAACGTGCCGCTGGTGTGGCTGGCGCCGGTGGTCGGGTTGTGGCCGGCCAGCACGGTGGGCTGGATCGGCCTGCTCAGTTACAGCGTGTTGAGCGCTATCGGTCTCTACTGTTGCACAAACCGCTTCACTCGCTTGGCGTCTTAGTCGCTTCGACGGTAGCCTGTCTGGCTTTCAAGGCTTGCTCCTCGGCGTATATCTTCTTCGCCAGACGCGCATTTTTGAACCGTCGGCGCAGCCACAGGCCAAGTCCCAGCACCAGCAAGGCGCCGAGTACCCACAATTCATATTTCTTGACGCTGCCGAGCATGCCTTCCAGTACGGCGCCAAAGTGGTAGGCCGCCGCCGCCAGGGCCGCCGCCCAGATCGCGGCCCCAATCCCGTTGAGCAGCAGGTAACGTCCCGGTGGATAGCCTGACAGGCCGATGGCCACTGGCATCACCGTGCGCAAACCGTAGACAAAGCGGAAGCTCAGCACCCAGATGTCCGGGTGCTTGCGGATGTGCTCCAGCGCCCGGTCGCCCATCATTTGCCAGCGCGGCTTGCGTGCCAGCAGTTTTCGCCCGTGCTTGCGCCCCAGGAAGTACCACAGCTGATCGCCGGCATAACTGCCGAAGAACGCCACGACCACCACCAGGTTGATGTCCATGTATCCGCGGAACGCGAGGAAGCCTGCGAGCACAAGAATGGTTTCGCCTTCGAAGAACGTGCCGAGGAACAAGGCAAAGTAGCCAAAGTCATGCAGAAATTGTTGGAGCATTGTCTGGGTGCTGGCGAAATGAACGCGCAGCCTAACCCTTCGTGCACATTCATGAAAGTGTCCAAATGTGTCTCGACGTGAACATTTCCTACAATGACAATGGAATGCGGCTACCTGTCACAGGGGTGCACATAACTGTCATGCGTTGGTCATAATGGTCGCTTATAACTGTCACGCTCGCCCGTAAGCGCGGGCTCAGGAGTCTGCCGTGAGCTTTACCCCCGCCAACCGTCTGTTCCCCGCAACCCGCCTGCGCCGCAACCGTCGTGATGATTTTTCGCGTCGACTGGTCCGTGAAAACGTTCTGACCGTTGATGACCTGATCTTGCCGGTGTTTGTGCTGGACGGTGAAAACCGTCGTGAAGCGGTGACTTCGATGCCGGGCGTCGAACGCCTGACCATCGACCTGTTGCTGGAAGAGGCGGCCAAATGGGTCGAACTGGGGATTCCTGCGCTGGCACTGTTCCCGGTGACACCGCCTGAGCTCAAATCGCTGGACGCCGCCGAAGCCTGGAACCCCGAAGGCATTGCCCAGCGCGCCACTCGCGCGCTGCGGGCGCGGTTCCCGGAGCTGGGTGTGATCACCGATGTTGCCCTCGATCCGTTTACCACCCACGGTCAGGACGGCATCCTCGACGAAGAAGGCTACGTGCAGAACGACATTACCGTCGACGCACTGGTCAAGCAGGCCCTGTCGCACGCTGAAGCCGGTGCACAGGTGGTGGCTCCGTCCGACATGATGGACGGTCGCATCCAGGCAATCCGTGAAGCCCTTGAGGTGGCCGAGCACGTCAATGTGCGCATCATGGCCTACTCGGCGAAGTACGCCAGCGCCTATTATGGTCCGTTCCGTGATGCGGTCGGTTCGGCGCTGAACCTGGGCAAGGCCAACAAGGCCAGCTATCAGATGGACCCGGCCAACAGCAACGAAGCCCTGCACGAAGTGGCGGCGGACTTGTCAGAAGGTGCGGACATGGTCATGGTCAAGCCAGGCATGCCCTACCTGGACATCCTTTACCGGGTCAAAGAAGAATTCAAAGTGCCAACGTTTGTTTACCAAGTCAGCGGCGAATACGCCATGCACATGGCGGCAATCCAGAATGGCTGGTTGAGCGAGGGGGTTATTCTCGAATCCCTGACCGCTTTTAAACGTGCAGGCGCCGATGGCATCCTGACTTACTTCGCCGTCCGTGCCGCTCAATTGTTACGAGAGCAAAAATAGCCCTCCCAGGAACATTTCATGAATACCGAAGGACTCACTGAAGTTGCTGTAAAAGAGGCTCAACCCGTGGTCGAGCAAATCGCCGAAACCCCACCGGAGCTGGAGCCCGCTCCGCCCGTGGTGGTGGCCGAAGCCGCCGCAGCGGCGCCAGCGATTGCCATTCCCGGACTGGATGACAGCAGCCTGTACATCCATCGCGAGCTCTCGCAACTGCAATTCAACATCCGCGTGCTTGAGCAGGCGCTGGATGAGTCCTATCCATTGCTTGAGCGGCTGAAGTTTCTGCTGATCTTCTCCAGCAACCTGGACGAGTTCTTCGAAATTCGTGTGGCAGGTCTTAAAAAGCAGATCACCTTCGCCCGTGAACAAGCCGGCGCCGATGGTCTGCAACCGCATCAGGCCCTGGCCCGCATCAGCGAACTGGTACACGGTCACGTTGACCGCCAGTACGCGATCCTCAACGACATTCTGTTGCCGGAACTGGAAAAACATCAGGTCCGCTTCATCCGTCGCCGCTACTGGACGGCCAAGCTCAAGACTTGGGTTCGCCGTTACTTCCGCGACGAAATTGCCCCGATCATTACGCCGATCGGTCTCGACCCGACGCACCCGTTCCCGTTGTTGGTGAACAAGAGCCTGAACTTCATCGTCGAGCTCGAAGGCGTCGACGCCTTTGGTCGCGATTCCGGTCTGGCGATCATCCCGGCGCCGCGTTTGCTGCCGCGGATCATCAAGGTGCCGGAAGAAGTCGGCGGCGCCGGCGACAACTATGTGTTCCTGTCGTCGATGATCCACGCCCACGCCGATGATCTGTTCCAGGGCATGAAGGTCAAGGGCTGCTACCAGTTCCGCCTGACCCGAAACGCCGACCTGGCGCTGGACTCCGAGGATGTCGAAGACCTGGCGCGCGCATTGCGCGGCGAGCTGTTCTCCCGTCGTTATGGCGATGCGGTGCGTCTGGAAGTGGCCGACACTTGCCCGAAACACCTGTCCGATTATTTGCTCAAACAGTTCAACCTGGGCGAGACCGAGCTGTATCAAGTCAACGGTCCGGTGAACCTGACGCGCCTGTTCAGCATCACCGGCCTGGACAGCCAGCGCGAACTGCAATACCTGCCGTTCACCCCGCAGATCCCGAAACTGCTGCAAAACAGCGAAAACATCTTCAGCGTGATCAGCAAGCAGGACATCCTGTTGCTGCACCCGTTCGAATCGTTTACCCCGGTGGTCGACCTGCTGCGTCAGGCCGCCAAAGACCCGCACGTGTTGGCTGTGCGTCAGACCCTGTACCGCTCCGGCGCCAACTCGGAAATCGTCGATGCGCTGGTGGATGCGGCGCGTAACGGTAAAGAGGTCACGGCGGTCATCGAGTTGCGTGCGCGATTCGACGAAGAGTCCAACCTGCAACTGGCCAGCCGTCTGCAAGCGGCCGGTGCGGTAGTGATCTACGGTGTGGTCGGCTTCAAGACCCACGCCAAGATGATGCTGATCCTGCGTCGCGAGGCGGGCGAAATCGTCCGTTACGCACACTTGGGCACGGGCAACTACCACGCTGGCAACGCCCGTCTGTATACCGACTACAGCCTGCTGACCTCCGACGACGCCTTGTGCGAAGACGTCGGCAAACTGTTCAGTCAGTTGATCGGCATGGGTAAGACCCTGCGCATGAAGAAGTTGCTGCACGCGCCGTTCACCCTGAAGAAGGGCATGCTCGACATGATTGCCCGAGAGACGCAGTTCGCCCTCGACGGCAAACCGGCGCACATCATCGCCAAGTTCAACTCGCTGACCGATCCGAAGATCATCCGCGCGCTGTACAAGGCCAGTCAGTCCGGGGTGCGTATCGACCTGATCGTGCGCGGCATGTGCTGCCTGCGTCCAGGCATCGCCGGGGTTTCGCACAACATCCACGTACGTTCGATCATCGGCCGCTTCCTGGAACACACCCGGGTCTTCTACTTCCTCAACGGCGGTGACGAGCAGATGTTCCTGTCCAGTGCCGACTGGATGGAGCGCAACCTCGACAAGCGGGTCGAGACCTGCTTCCCGGTGGAAGGTCGCAAGCTGATTGTGCGGGTCAAGAAAGAGCTGGAGCTGTACCTCACCGATAACACCCACAGCTGGAGCCTGCAGTCGGACGGTCGATACATTCGTAACACACCGACCGGCAACCAAAACCCGCGCAGCGCCCAGGCGACGTTGCTGGAACGTTTGGGCAGTCCGATCCTGACCGTGCGTTAACGCGAACCCGGTGGGCAAAAAAAGGGCGATCCATGTGGATCGCCCTTTTTTTCACCTGCCTCCCTGTAGGAGCACAGCTTGCTGGCGATGACGTCCATTAGATCGCCATCGCCAGCAAGCTGAGCTCCTACCGAAGGGTGTTTTAGCGTGCGTTCAGAACGATATCGACGCGGGTGAGCCATTCCGCTTCAATGGCGAAGTCGGCCTGGGTCAGCTGGTTGTCGTCCAGCCATTTGTCCGGGAATACCACTTCCAGGCTGTTGCCATTGGCTTTCAATTCCACCTGAGGCATTTGCTGGGTGCCGCGGATGTGATGGAACAGGATCGCAAAGCGCAGCAGCACGCACAGACGGATCAGCTTGGTGCCGTCATCGCCGATCTCGGCGAATTTGTCCTTGGGAATATTGCGTCGGTGACCGCGCACCAGCAGCGCCAGCATTTGCTGGTCTTCGCGAGAGAACCCGGCCAGGTCCGAGTGCTCGATCAGGTAGGCGCCATGCTTGTGGTACTGATAGTGGGCGATGTCCAGGCCTACTTCATGGACCTTGGCAGCCCAGCCGAGCAGTTCACGCCAGACACCATCGTCCAGGTCCCAATCCTCGGCCACTTGATCGAAGGCGTGCAGCGCCTTGCGCTCGACCCGCGCCGCTTGTTCCAGGTCGACGTGATAACGCTCCATCAGCGAACTGAGTGTGCGTTCACGGACGTCTTCGTGATGATGACGGCCCAACAGATCGTAGAGCACGCCTTCACGCAGGGCGCCTTCGCAGTGGTCCATGCGTTGCAGTTCGAGCGAGTCGAAAATCGCTTCGAGAATCGCCAGGCCTGCCGGGAAAATGGCCCGGCGGTCGGGCTTGATGCCGTCGAAGTCGATTTTCTCGACGTCGCCGAGCTTGATCAGCTTGCGTTTGAGCCAGGCCAGGCCTTCGGCATTCACTTCGCCTGTGCCGTGGCCGCCGGCCTTCAGTGCCAGGCCGATGGCGCGAATGGTGCCCGAGGAGCCAATGGCTTCATCCCAGGTCAGGCGATGCAGGGCATGCTCGATGCTCATGATCTCCAGCCGCGCGGCGGTGTACGCCTGGGCGTAACGGGCCGGGGTGATCTTGCCATCCTTGAAATAGCGCTGGGTGTAGCTGACGCAACCCATTTGCAGGCTTTCGCGCAGCAGCGGTTCGAAGCGCTGGCCGATGATGAATTCGGTACTGCCGCCGCCGATGTCGGCCACCAGGCGCTTGCCCGGGGTGTCTGCGAGGGTGTGGGAGACGCCAAGGTAGATCAGGCGCGCTTCTTCACGACCGGAGATGACTTCCACCGGGTGGCCGAGAATTTCTTCGGCGCGGCGGATGAATTCGGCGCGGTTGCGCGCTTCACGCAGGGCGTTGGTGCCGACGATGCGGACGGCGCCCGGGGGCATACCGTTGATCAGTTGGGCAAAACGCTTCAGGCAGTCGAGCCCGCGCTGCATGGATTCTTCGTTGAGGTGGCGTTCTTCGTCGATGCCCGCGGCCAGTTGAACCTTCTCCCCGAGACGCTCGAGAATACGGATTTCGCCGTTCTGGGCCTTGGCCACGACCATGTGAAAGCTGTTGGAGCCCAGGTCTATTGCGGCGATCAGGGACAGATTCTTGGCTTGGGATTGCGGCATGGTCAGGGGGTCTCGGTCGATAACCTCGACATCGTGCCACGATCAAAGGCTGGCGCCAACGCGCAGTGTTCAAAGCCTTGATCCAGCACAACCCTGTGGCGAGGGGCTCGCCCCGTTGAGCGGCGAAGCAGCCCCCCTCGCCACGAATTCTCGCCAGGCAGGGATATGAGCTATACCCAAACTCATGCAGCACCATAGCGAGACTCAATCATCTGCACCTTCCTGAACAAGGGAAGGGCAGCTATGATGGGCCACGTTTTTTTGCTTACAACCTGGAGACTTCCATGAGCAGCGATCTTATCAAACACGTTAGCGACGCTAGCTTCGAGGCCGACGTACTCAAGGCCGAAGGCGCTGTACTGGTCGACTACTGGGCTGAATGGTGCGGCCCTTGCAAAATGATCGCTCCTGTTCTGGACGAAATTGCTGAAACCTACAAAGGCAAGCTGACCGTTGCCAAATTGAACATCGACGAAAACCAGGAAACCCCGGCCAAGCATGGCGTGCGTGGTATCCCGACGCTGATGCTGTTCAAGAACGGCAACGTTGAAGCGACCAAGGTCGGCGCGCTGTCGAAGTCGCAACTGGCTGCCTTCCTCGACGCCAACATCTAAGCGTTGATCAAAGCGTCATCAAAAAGGCCCCGCATATTGCGGGGCCTTTTCGTTATTGAGGGCTAGACGCTCCGAAACTCAGGTGGTACATTCGGCCCCGCACTGGTTTCTCCATTGCCCCCTGCTAGCCGTCGCCGACGCACTCCTTTTCGAATAAGTACGCGATCCTGTCGCCTTCTCCGCGGCGCGGCCTCATTAAGCCAAAAGCTTAATTTCCCCCCTCCATAAATGATTACGTCATTCCTATATGAATCTGACTGAACTCAAGCAAAAGCCGATTACCGAACTGCTCGAATTGGCCGAACAGATGGGCATAGAAAATATGGCCCGTTCGCGCAAGCAGGACGTGATTTTCTCCCTGCTCAAAAAGCACGCTAAAAGCGGCGAGGAAATCTCCGGTGATGGCGTGCTGGAGATTCTCCAGGACGGCTTCGGCTTCCTGCGCTCCGCTGACGCTTCCTATCTCGCAGGTCCAGACGATATCTACGTCTCGCCGAGCCAGATCCGCCGCTTCAACTTGCGCACCGGTGACACCATCGTTGGCAAGATCCGTCCTCCAAAGGAAGGCGAGCGTTATTTCGCGCTGCTCAAGGTTGATACGATCAACTACGATCGTCCCGAGAACGCGAAAAACAAGATTCTCTTCGAGAACCTGACCCCGCTGTTCCCGACTGTGCGCATGAAGATGGAAGCCGGCAACGGTTCCACCGAAGACTTGACCGGTCGTGTCATCGACCTGTGCGCCCCGATCGGCAAAGGCCAGCGCGGTCTGATCGTTGCACCGCCGAAAGCCGGTAAAACCATCATGCTGCAGAACATTGCGGCAAACATCGCCCGTAACAACCCGGAAGTTCATCTGATCGTGCTGCTGATCGACGAACGTCCGGAAGAAGTGACCGAAATGCAGCGCACCGTGCGCGGCGAAGTGGTTGCCTCGACGTTCGACGAGCCGCCAACCCGTCACGTGCAGGTTGCCGAGATGGTGATCGAGAAGGCCAAGCGCCTGGTCGAACACAAGAAAGACGTGGTGATCCTGCTCGACTCCATCACCCGTCTGGCCCGTGCCTACAACACCGTGATCCCGAGCTCCGGCAAAGTGCTCACCGGTGGTGTCGATGCCCACGCCCTGGAGAAACCGAAACGTTTCTTCGGCGCCGCGCGGAACATCGAAGAAGGCGGTTCGCTGACCATCATCGCCACCGCGCTGGTTGAAACCGGCTCGAAGATGGACGAAGTGATCTACGAAGAATTCAAAGGCACCGGCAACATGGAACTGCCTCTGGATCGCCGTATCGCTGAAAAACGCGTCTTCCCGGCCATCAACATCAACCGTTCCGGTACCCGCCGCGAAGAGTTGCTGACGGCCGACGACGAGTTGCAGCGCATGTGGATCCTGCGCAAGCTGCTGCACCCGATGGACGAAATCGCTGCCATCGAGTTCCTGGTCGACAAGCTGAAAACGACCAAGACCAACGACGAGTTCTTCTTGTCGATGAAGCGCAAGTAAGACGGTTTACAAGCCGCTAAAAATGGCGTCCTTCGGGACGCCATTTTTTTTGCAAAAAAAAAGGGAGGTTTGTGGTGACGGTTGGTCAGTACAAAAGCGAATTGGGCGTGCGACCCCAATAATTTCAACTGATTGGCTTTCTTGCTTATGACCACGCTTGCTTATCGAAGAGACATCGACGGCTTACGCGCAATCGCCGTGATTGCGGTGGTGTTGTTCCATTTCGGTGTTCCTGGCTTCACCGGCGGTTTCGTCGGTGTAGACATCTTTTTTGTGATTTCCGGCTACCTGATCACCTCGATTATCTGGAATCAGCGACAGACCGGGCACTTCAGCTTTGTCGATTTCTGGGCCCGTCGCGCGCGGCGAATCCTGCCCGCGCTGTTCGTGATGATCGCTGCCGTGCTTGCAGTCGGCTGGTTCCTGCTGGCGCCCAAGGATTACGAAGAGCTGGGCCGCTCGGTGCGCTACCAGGTGATGTTCGTCTCCAACCTCTTGTTCATGCGTCAGGATGGTTACTTTGATGTGGCTTCCGACCTCAAGCCGTTGCTGCATACGTGGTCGCTGGCGGTTGAGGAGCAGTTCTACATTGTTTTTCCGTTACTGCTGATCCTGCTGTCGAGTCGCCTGAACCATTGGCGACTGGCGCTGTTCGCCGTGTTGCTGGTGTCGTTCGGGCTCAGTGTGTGGGCCGTTGCGCATCACCCTGAAAAAGCATTTTTCCTGTTGCCGATGCGTGCCTGGGAGCTGTTGGCCGGTGGCATGCTGGCCGTTGCGCCCAGAAGCCAATGGCGTCTGACAACGATGGGGGCACAAGCGATCAGCCTGGCTGGCTTGGCGCTGATTCTGTTGGCGGTGTTGTGCTACGACAAAAGCACGCCATTTCCCGGTGCTGCGGCATTGCTGCCGACACTCGGTGTGGTCGCGCTGATCCGGGCCAACGGGCATCAGCCGACATTTGTCGGCAGACTGCTGGCCAGTCGTGTGCTGGTCGGTCTCGGACTGATTTCCTATTCCTGGTACTTGTGGCACTGGCCGGTGTTTGTTTTTGCCAACTACGCCAGTCTTGATGAGCTTGGCCCCTTCGATATCACAGGATTGATCTTGCTCAGCCTGGTGTTGGGTTATCTGTCGTGGCGATTTGTCGAGACGCCGTTTCGCGAGCGGCGGTTGTGGGCGGGGCGCCGGCAGATCCTGCTTGCCGCCGCGTGCGGTGTGCTGGTGCTCGGCCTGGCCGGTCAGGCATTGCGCTGGACCGATGGATTACCCACGCGCTTATCTGAACAGGCCCTTCAATACGCCAAAGCGAAGGAGTGGCGGCCGGAACTGATGCGCTGCCTGGCCGACGACAAAACCCCGGACGACCAACTCTTTTGTCACTATGGCACGCCAACGCCGACCGTATCAACGGCGCTGGTCTGGGGTGACAGTCATGCCACCGCACTGATCCCGGTGTTCGATGAGGGGGCGCACCAGCACGGTGTCAGTGTGATGCTCGCCAGCTCCCCCGGCTGCATCCCGGTTGAAGGGCTGGAGCATGAAGCGCAGTGTGCCCGGTTCAATCGCCGGGTCGAACAAGCCTTGACCCGGCAATCGGTCGGCGATGTGGTGCTGGTCGCGCACTGGAGTCTGTATCTGTATGGCGATGTGAAAGGCGATCTTGGTCATGTCCTGACGGACGCCCGTGGCCGTTATGACCGCGCCATCGCCGAGCAACGATTGGCCGAAGGATTACAGGCGACCGTGCGGCAGCTACGAGAGGGTGGGCATCGCGTCTGGCTGGTAAAGGAAGCGCCGCTGCAAACCTTCAGTCCGCCTTATCGTCTCAGCCGCCTGGCGATGCTGCATCGCCCGACCGACGACGTGGGGCTGGCGGTGACTGAACACCTCAAGCGCCAAGCGTTCATCAGTCAACTGTTCACGCAACTGGCGCAAGCCAACCCGGGCGTGACGGTGGTGGATCCGGCGCCGGTGCTGTGTGATGAAGCGGGACTTTGCCGCGCCGAACTCGGTGGTCAGTCGTTGTACACCGACACCAATCACCTGTCCGAGGCCGGCGCGCGGTTCATCGCCCCGGTCCTTGAGCCGTTGTTCAAGCACTTGCGAGCACGGGCAGCACTGGGCAATGGCAACGCGAATGCAGCCAACTGAACAGCGATAAGCTGCCAGCGGACGGCAGAGCAGGTAGGATGTACGCCTATTTTAGGGGTGCCATCGTCAATGAAATTCAAGGACCTTCGGGATTTCGTGCAGCAGCTTGAGCAGCGCGGAGAGTTGAAACGCATCCAGATCCCCGTCTCTCCAGTGCTGGAGATGACCGAAGTCTGTGATCGCACGCTGCGGGCCAAGGGGCCGGCGCTGCTGTTCGAAAACCCTACCGGCTACGACATTCCGGTGCTCGGCAACCTGTTTGGCACCCCCGAGCGGGTCGCCATGGGCATGGGCGCCGAGTCGGTCAGCGAGCTGCGCGAGATCGGCAAGCTGCTGGCCTTCCTCAAAGAGCCCGAGCCGCCGAAGGGCTTGAAAGACGCCTGGTCGAAGTTGCCGATCTTCCGCAAGATCATTGCCATGGCGCCGAAAGTCGTCAAAGACGCGGTGTGCCAGGAAGTGGTCATCGAAGGCGACGACGTCGACCTGGCGATGCTCCCCGTGCAAACCTGCTGGCCGGGCGATGTCGGCCCGTTGATCACCTGGGGCCTGACGGTCACAAAGGGGCCGAACAAGGACCGCCAGAACCTCGGCATCTACCGTCAGCAAGTGATTGGCCGCAACAAGGTCATCATGCGCTGGTTGAGCCATCGAGGTGGCGCGCTGGACTACCGCGAGTGGTGCGAGAAGCACCCGGGCCAGCCGTTCCCGGTGTCCGTGGCGTTGGGTGCTGACCCGGCGACCATCCTTGGTGCCGTGACGCCGGTACCGGACAGCCTTTCCGAATACGCTTTCGCCGGTCTGCTGCGCGGCAATCGCACCGAGCTGGTGAAGTGCCGGGGCAACGACCTGCAAGTCCCTGCGACTGCCGAGATCATTCTCGAAGGCGTGATCCATCCCGGCGAAATGGCCGATGAAGGTCCGTATGGCGACCACACCGGTTACTACAACGAAGTCGACAGCTTCCCGGTGTTCACCGTCGAGCGCATCACGCATCGGATCAAACCGATTTACCACAGCACTTACACCGGCCGTCCGCCGGATGAGCCGGCGATTCTCGGTGTGGCGCTGAACGAAGTGTTCGTGCCGATCCTGCAGAAGCAGTTCCCGGAAATCACCGACTTCTATCTGCCGCCCGAAGGCTGCTCGTACCGCATGGCCATCGTGACCATGAAGAAGTCGTATCCGGGGCACGCCAAGCGGGTAATGCTGGGTGTCTGGTCGTTTTTGCGACAGTTCATGTACACCAAGTTCGTTATCGTCACTGACGACGATATCAACGCCCGGGACTGGAACGACGTGATCTGGGCCATTACCACGCGCATGGACCCCAAGCGCGACACGGTGATGATCGACAACACGCCGATCGACTACCTCGACTTCGCCTCGCCGGTCTCAGGCCTGGGGTCGAAAATGGGGCTCGATGCCACGCATAAATGGCCGGGCGAAACCACTCGCGAGTGGGGCCGGGTGATCGTCAAGGACGACGCCGTGACCCAACGGATCGATGCCATCTGGAATCAGTTAGGAATAGATTGATGCGTGTAACCTTGCAGCCCTCCGGAGCAGTGCTAGAGATTCTGCCCGGCGAGCGGATTCTCGATGGTGCGCGGCGCCTGGGCTACGAATGCCCGCAAAGCTGCCGCAATGGCAATTGCCACGTATGTGGCGCGTTGCTGGTGGAAGGTCGGGTCGAGCAGGCAGGCCATGTGCGTGACCATGGCGAGTTCTACACTTGCATAGCAGAGCCGCTGGAAGACTGCATCGTGCTGTGGGATGGCGTGCTCGCGCTGGGAGAACTGCCGGTGCGCAGCGTGTCGTGTCAGGTCATTGAATGCAGGGACGTCGGCGGCGACACCTGGCGTGTGCGCCTGCGCGCGCCGGCCGGTAAGCCACCGCGTTATCACGCTGGCCAGTATTTGATGATCGAACGTGAGAATGGCGAGAAATCCGCGTTCTCGCTGGCCTCGGCACCCCATGGCGGACGAGATCTGGAGATCCATGTGCTGGCGCGCGAAAACAGTGCGCTGAGCCTGATCGCACAGTTGCAACGCAACCCGATAGTGCGGGTCGAGCTGCCATTCGGCGATACCCACCTTGCAGAGTTGCCGGACGGTCCGCTGGTGCTGATCGGCGCGGGCACCGGCATGGGCCAGATTCACAGCCTGATCGAACACTGCCGCGCCGCAGGCTTCAAGCATCCAGTGCACCTGTATTGGGGCGTGCGCCGTCCTGAAGACTTTTACCAGATTGAGCATTGGGATGAGTGGCTGAAACTGCCCAACCTGTTCCTGCACAAAGTCGTCAGTGATCAGTGCGGTTGGCAAGGGCGTTGCGGGATGTTGCACGAGATAGTGTGTGAGGATTTCCCGGATCTTAAATCCTTGCATGTCTACGCCAGCGGATCTCCGGCGATGGTCTATGGCACGCTGGATGCCTTGGTCGAAGCCGGGATGGACGCTCATCAAATGCGCGCGGATGTGTTTGCGTACGCGCCGCGATCTTGATCCGCGATCTTGATCCGTGATCTTGATCCTCAATCTTGATCCAAGCCTTTAGAACCGCACCCCGGTCGTAACCATGGCTGCGTTGGCGCCGAGAAAAACCAGCTCGGCGGCCAACGGTCCATAGTGAGTGCCGACCGACGGAATGATCACCGGCGCAACGCCGTAGCGGTTCAATGGAATCTTATCCTTGTAGTCACCGCTATAACCCTGCAACAGGCCGCCAGTCACTTTCAGGTACACCGGATAATTGGCGCTGTCATAGCGTTTACCGGCGTAGGCGTAGTTAGAGCGCTGCCTGAACGAGTTACGAAAAGTCGCCCCGCCAAATACCCAGCCCGATGCCTGATTGCGCTCAATACCAATCAAATCCTGATTGTTATTGTGTTCTGGGTCCGGTGAGTAATGTTTGGTATAGACACTGGTCTGTGCGTACCAAAAACCTTTGCCCTGTGAGTCCTCCAGCGCCATTGCCTGGTCGAACGGAATCAATAGGAAGAGGGTGAAAAGCCCTGGAATTTTCATCATGCAGCCTCGGTTAAACGGGGTGGCTTGCGCCAGAGGAAGGCCGTTATACGTAGGCGTTCAGTGACAGAGAAGTCAGAAAGTCCGATATTTTAGTAGGAAGTTTCCTGCATCTTCTTGAACCGAACCTGAACGAGTGGAAGGCTTATGCATATTTCATTCAGGTATTTAAGATATTCCTGCGATGGTATTAGGCTATATAAAACTCGATAGCGAGGCTGATAATCCCGATTTAGCGCTATTGCGAGTGTCATACATCCTTTAGCACTTTTCGTTTTACGGTTACTGCTATATGTTCTATGAAGCGAGTTTTGCTTACATCTTGTAATACTTGTGGGGCCGAACACTTTCATCATGACCGCCATTGAATCTGCTTTTGTGAATCCGGCTTACCCTCCGCGTCTCGATCTGGGGCCGCAGCTGACGCACGAACAACTTCTCGTCTCGATGCAATCGACCATGGCGCGTCACAAGGGCGGGCCGGTGTGGTTGTTCGCTTACGGTTCGCTGATCTGGCGACCAGAGTGTTCGGCAGTAGAGCGCGTTCGCGGCCGAGTGCATGGTTACCATCGCGGTTTGTACCTGTGGTCCCACGAACATCGCGGCACGCCGGAAATGCCTGGTCTGGTGTTCGGCCTGGACCGCGGCGGCTCCTGCAGTGGTTTCGCCTATCGCCTGCCCGAAGAACAACTTGAAGCTTCGCTTTACGCACTGTGGCAACGCGAAATGCCCGTCCCGTCCTATCGCCCGCACTGGCTCAACTGCCGTCTCGAAGACGGAAGCCAGGTGCAGGCGTTGGGATTTGTTCTGGAGCGGCACCTGCCCAGCTATGCCGGCAACTTGCCGGATCATGTGCTGAGCCAGGTGTTCGAAAGCGCTTGCGGGCGGTACGGCACCACTCGCGATTATGTCGAGCAGACCGCTCATGCCCTGCGTAGCCACGCCATGCCAGACCGGAATCTGGAGGCGCGGCTCAAGCGCTGCAAATCAAAAGCCGATCAGGCAATCGCTTCGCGGGTCTGACTGACGACGTTCCTTTACGAACCTGTCGCTCAGCTGTAAGAACGGGGTGTTTTCACCACCTGTGGACATGGGGGGGCTTAGACTCGCGGACAGTCCAGCCGATTGATCAACAGAGATAAGAGATGCCCCTGACGGTTCGCATGTTGGTGCCGAGATTATTGGTGGCGGCCGCTCTCACTGTTGGGTTGCTGGCATTGGTGATTGCCGACCATCCCGTCCAGTCCGGTCTGCGCAACACTACCGTGATGATCATTCGTCATGCGGAAAAACCCAGCGTGGGCACGGAGCTCAATGCCCGAGGCGAACAACGGGCAGCCGCCTATGTCGACTATTTCAATCCGCTGAAGCTGGAGGGGCAGACACTGACCCCTCAACGGCTGATTGCTGCCGGCGACAGTCCGGAGAGTTCGCGCTCGCGCTTGACCCTGACTCCGCTGGCGCAACATTTGAACTTGCCGATCGAGCAGCCTTACATCAACGTTGATGTTCATAAATTGGTCAAACTGTTGCGCCAGAGCAATCAGGCGCAAACGGTGTTGATCGCCTGGCACCACGGGCGCATCAACAAATTGATTGCAGCTTTCGGCGGCAACAGCATGGCACTGATGGGGCAGGAGAAATGGCCGGACGGCGTCTATGACTGGGTGATCGTTTTACGCTTCGATGAGAATGGGCGACTGATCCCGTCGCGCAGCGAGAAGGTTCAGCCGCATCTGTTGCCGGGCGATGGAGCGGTCCCGCCCGGCAATTGACGGCAACTTTGCGGCTGTCAGCGAACCTGCACCACAACCTTGCCCACAGCCTTGCGCTGCCCAAGATCATTGATCGCCTGTGCCGCATTGCTCAGCGGATACACCTGTGACACCAGCGGCTTCAACTTGCCCTCGGCAAACCAGCCGAACAACTGCTGGAAATTCGCTGCATTGTCCTGCGGCTGGCGTTGAGCAAACGAGCCCCAGAACACGCCGACCACGGCGGCCCCTTTGAGCAGTGCCAGGTTGACCGGGAATTCCGGAATGCGTCCGCTGGCGAAACCGACCACCAGCAGTCGGCCGTTCCAGGCGATGGCGCGCACAGCCTGATCAAACAGGTCGCCGCCGACCGGGTCGTAGATCACGTCGGCGCCTTGGCCGTCGGTGAGGCGTTTGATTTCGTCCTTGAGGCTGGTTTCGCTGTAGTTGATCAGCTCATCGGCGCCAGCGGCCTTGGCCACGGCAAGCTTTTCGGCACTGCTGGCAGCGGCGATCACGCGGGCGCCCATGGCTTTGCCGATTTCCACCGCCGCCAGGCCAACACCGCCGGAAGCACCCAGCACCAGCAGCGTTTCGCCGGGTTGCAGGTTGCCGCGTTGCTTGAGGGCGTGCATCGAGGTGCCATAGGTCATGCTGAAGGCGGCGGCCGTGTTGAAGTCCATCGAGGGCGGGATCGGTAATACGTTGTAGCCTGGTACTGCGATTTGCTCGGCAAAACTGCCCCAGCCGGTCAGGGCCATGACCCGGTCGCCGACCTTGAGATGACTGACCTTTTCGCCCACTGCGCTGATCACGCCGGCGGCTTCACCTCCCGGGGAGAAAGGGAAGGGCGGCTTGAATTGATATTTGCCCTCGATGATCAGCGTGTCCGGGAAGTTGACCCCGGCGGCGTGCACGTCCAGCAGGATTTCATTCTTCTTGGCGACAGGACTGGCGACGTCTTCCAGTACCAGCGATTCGGCAGGGCCGAAGGCTTTGCACAGCACGGCTTTCATCAGGGCTATTCCTTTGGGAGTGATGGCCGATAAGTGTAGGTGTGTGAGTCGATGGGTCAACGAGCATGCCCGACCCTGATAGTCAGCCATAAGCTTGTGCTTGAGCGGCGGGTCGTTATGCTAGGCCGCAAACCGGATAAGGAGCGAATTGTGAAAGCGTGGATCATGTTGTTGCTGGCCCTGTCTCTGCCTGTGGCAGCGATGGCCGAAGAAGCCAAAGAAGGTGAAGCTCCGAAGGTCAATTACATCACCCTGAGTCCGCCGTTCGTGGGCAACTATGGGCTGGACGGTACGCCGAAGCTCAAGGTCTACAAGGCAGATGTGGCATTGCGCGTGACCGGTGAGGACGCCACCAAGGCCGTGAAGGCCAATGAACCGCTGATCCGCAATCAGCTGGTGGCGTTGTTTGCCCAGCAAACCACCGAGACGATGAACAACGTCGAAGCCAAGGAAAAACTGCGCCAGGAAGCCTTGAAGCAGACCCAGCAGGTGATGAACGACGAAACCGGCAAGCCGGTGGTTGAGGATTTGTTGTTCAACAACCTGATCATTCAATAAGACTTCTGTTGTCTGATCCGGCCTCATCGCGGGCAAGCCCGCTCCCACAATATTCTCCAGTGTATGCWGGTTTTGCATCCACCCCAGATCTCTGTGGGAGCGGGCTTGCCCGCGATGGCATTCTCAGACGCGCAGGCGTTTCTACGGTTTGAGCGCGATGACTGCCGCCCACTGTTCAGCCGTGACAGGCATCACCGACAACCGCGAGCCCTTCTGCACCAATGGCATCTCGGCCAGCGCGGTCTGCTGCTTCAGATAGTCGAGCTTCAACACCCTGGCAAACGTCTCGACATGTGCGACATCGATCGCGCTCCAGGCGTTTTTTTCTGCCGTGGCCTTCGGATCGTAATAATGACTCTCCGGCTCCAATGCCGTGGGGTCCGGATAGGCCGCTTCGACAATTTTCCCTATCCCGGCAATTCCCGGCTCCGGGCAACTGGAGTGGTAGAAGAAAAACTCGTCACCGACCGCCATCGACCGCAAAAAATTACGCGCCTGATAGTTGCGAACCCCGTCCCAGCGCGCTTGGCCGAGCTTCTCCAGGCCCTTGATCGAGAGTTCGTCCGGCTCGGATTTCATCAGCCAATAGGCCATGGATTTTGCTCCTTGCGAGGTGAGTGGACAGGTTGTCCGGCAATTTTATGACAAACCGACAGTCGGTTGACGCCAGCGTTTGCGTGTCAGTTCACGTTGTCGCAAAATGCCGGCCTTCTAAGCTTGACGCTGCTGCACGGCCTACACCTACAACGGAAACCGCTGCTGTCATCGTGTTGATGTGCCTTTGGGGGGCAATCGATGAAACGCAAACCGGATTTACTATGGATTTTGGTTATTTTGTTCGGCCTCGGCGTCGTAACCACCGGTTATGCCCAAAGCCTGTGGAATAACAAGACTGACGCGCCGATCGAAATCGCGCAGCAACAGCAACCGTCGGCCTTCAAGCGCTAAACCTGTCTTTTGGACGCCGCTCTTGGCAGTGGCGTCTAGCGTGCGAAGTACCACGCCTTGTCTGTCACCGTTCCCTGCAGCGGTACATCCCAGCTCGCCTGAGCCAATCGTTCGACTTTCTGACATTCATGGGCCAGCCCCAGCAGCGTCGGCTTGCGCCAGGATTTGCGGCGCGCCAGATAGGCCAGGCTTCGATCGTAGAAACCACCGCCCATGCCCAGGCGCCCGCCGACATCGTCAAACCCCACCAACGGCAACAGGATCAGATCCAGCGCCCAGACTTTGCGTTGTCGGGCGAGGTTGTGCCGGGGTTCGAGAATACGAAAGCGGTTGGGTATGAGTTTTTCGCCGGGGCGAATGCGCTGGAAGACCATTTTGGTTCGCGGCCAGGCACTGAGCACCGGCAGATACGTCGCCTTGCCCCGACGTTGGGCGGCACGCAGCAATACGCGCGGGTCAATTTCACCGTCGGTCGGCAGGTACAGGGAGATGTGTCTGGCGYGGCGAAACAACGGCTGTTGGGCCAATTGCTTGTACAGCCCGCGAGCAGCCTGGCGCTGTTGACTGGGAGTCAGTGCGCGGCGGGCCTTGCGCAGCATGCGTCGAAGTTGCGGGCGGGGCAGCAGCGCAGGTTCGGTCATGAATTCAGGCTTCGACAGGACGAATACGTAAAGCGTACCCGTAAAAAAGCCGATGCCGGTAATTAAACCGGCATCGGACTGGAATCAGGCTCCCCGGATGAACCGCTGCTGACTTAGCCCTTGAACCCGAAAGTTCAAGGTGGAAGATGCAGTAGGCTTTAAGGCTTTCCGTCTAGCGGACATGCACACCAGCCCAACGTGCAGCCTCCAGGGTAGTGCGAATCGGCTCAGGGACGTGGTCAACTGGCAAGCACCCCAGGGAGTGTTGCGAGTATAACCCAAGCGGTTCGACGAATCAGCCTTTGGTGACGTCCGGATCGGTGGCGAGCACCAGATCGACGCGATCCAGCAAGTCGCGCACTTGTTCGCGAGTCGAGCCGCTGGCCTGTACATCCGGGCGTTCTTCCTTGTGCAGCAGGTCGTGCGTAATGTTCAGCGCGGCCATGACGGCAATGCGGTCGGCGCCGATGACTTTGCCGCTGCTGCGGATTTCACGCATCTTGCCGTCCAGGTAGCGGGCGGCGCTCACCAGGTTGCTGCGTTCTTCCTGGGGGCAAATGATCGAATATTCTTTGTCGAGGATCTGCACGGTAACGCTATTGCTTGAACTCATGAGTCTTGCTCCAGGGCCTTGAGGCGCGAAATCATCGATTCGACCTTACGCCGGGCGATTTCGTTTTTTTCAATGAGGTGCGCGCGTTCCTCGCGCCAGGTCTTTTCCTGAGCTAGTAAGAGTCCATTTTGACTCTTAAGTTGCTCGACTCGATTAATCAGCAGTTCGAGTCTGGCCATCAGCGCTTGCAGGTCGGTGTCTTCCATTGTGTCCACTGATATTGTGCTTGATGGGTGGTAGCTGGCGGACAGCCTTTAATAGTCTTGGCGAGTCTGTCGATGTAGGATACAAGGCCTTCATTCTAGACATAGCGCCGTCTGGCGCCTAGCTGCCCATGACCAATCAGAATTCCCCGTACCAAGCCTTTGCCACCCTGCTGACTTCCAGCGGCCATAACGTTTCGCCTGCCGAACTGCATGGCCTGTTGCTCGGCCGCAGTTGCGCCGGTGCCGGCTTCGAAGCCGAAGAGTGGTTGATCGATGCCGCCGAACTGCTGGAAAGCGAACCGCAGGACAACGTCCGCAACGCCTTGATCGGCTTGCAGGAGATGGTCAAGGGTGAGCTCACCGGCGACGACGTGACCGTCGTTCTGCTGCTGCCGACCGATGACGCACCGCTGGCTGATCGTGCCGTCGCACTGGGCCAATGGTGTCAGGGTTTCCTCAGCGGTTTCGGCTTGAACTGCCGCGACAGCAGCATGCTCAGCACCGAGGCCACCGAAGTGTTGCAGGACCTGGCGGCGATTTCCCAGGTGCAAGACGCCCTGGAAGAGTCCGAAGATGGCGAAAGCGATTACATGGAAGTCATGGAATACCTGCGCGTAGCGCCGCTGCTGCTGTTCTCCGAGACCAAAAAAGACGTGCCGGCCGCTGCCAAACCGTCTTTGCATTAATCGTAAAAGGGAAAACCATCTGCCCATGATTCATATCCCGAAATCGGAATACAGCCGTCGCCGCAAGGCCTTGATGGCGCAGATGGAACCCAACAGCATCGCCATCCTGCCCGCCGCCGCGGTGGCCATCCGCAACCGCGACGTCGAGCACGTCTATCGTCAGGACAGCGATTTCCAGTACCTCAGCGGTTTTCCCGAGCCTCAGGCGGTCTTTGTCTTGATGCCGGGGCGTGCGCATGGCGAATACATCCTGTTCTGCCGTGAGCGCAACGCCGAGCGCGAGTTGTGGGACGGCTTGCGCGCCGGTCAGGAGGGCGCGATCCGCGACTTCGGTGCCGACGATGCCTTCCCCATCACTGACATCGACGACATCCTGCCGGGCCTGATCGAAGGCCGTGACCGGGTGTATTCGGCCATGGGCAGTAACCCCGAATTCGATCGGCACCTGATGGACTGGATCAACGTGATCCGCTCCAAAGCGCACCTCGGTGCCCAGCCGCCGAACGAATTTGTTGCCCTGGATCATCTGCTTCACGACATGCGCCTGTATAAATCGGCGGCAGAAGTGAAGGTGATGCGTGAAGCCGCACGGATTTCTGCCCAGGCGCATATCCGGGCGATGCAGGCCAGCCGCGCCGGGCTCCACGAGTTCAGCCTCGAAGCCGAGCTTGATTACGAGTTCCGCAAGGGCGGGGCGAAGATGCCGGCCTACGGTTCGATCGTCGCGGCGGGGCGCAACAGTTGCATCCTGCATTACCAGCAGAATGACGCCGTGCTCAAGGACGGTGACCTGGTGCTGATCGACGCCGGTTGCGAGATCGACTGCTACGCCAGCGACATCACCCGCACCTGGCCGGTCAACGGCAAGTATTCACCGGAGCAGAAGGCGATCTACGAGTTGGTGCTGGCGTCGCAAGAAGCCGCGTTTGCCGAAATCGCCCCGAACAAGCACTGGAATCAGGCGCACGAAGCCACGGTTAAAGTGATTACTGCCGGCCTGGTGAAGCTTGGCCTGTTGCAGGGTGACGTCGACGAGTTGATCGCCAGCGAAGCCTACAAGGCGTTTTACATGCACCGCGCCGGTCACTGGCTGGGGATGGATGTGCATGACGTCGGCGAATACAAGGTCGGTGGCGAATGGCGTGTGCTGGAAGTCGGCATGGCGCTCACCGTGGAGCCGGGAATCTACATTTCCCCGGACAACCAGAACGTGGCGAAGAAATGGCGCGGTATCGGCGTGCGCATCGAGGACGACGTGGTGGTGACCAAGACCGGTTGTGAAATATTGACCAAAGGCGTACCGAAAACGGTTGCCGAGATCGAGGCCCTGATGGCGCAAGCGCGGACACAAGCAGCATGAGCCGGGTCAATCTGGCAATCATCGGTGGCGGCCTGGTGGGCGCCAGCCTGGCGTTGGCGTTGCAGGCCGGGGCCAAGTCTCGCGGCTGGAAAATCGTCCTGATCGAGCCATTCGCCCCGGGTGATACGTACCAGCCGAGCTACGATGCTCGCTCCTCGGCGCTGTCCTATGGTGCCAAACAGATTTATCAACGGTTGGGCGTCTGGCAGGAAATTTCCCGCCGCGCCGAGCCGATCAAGCAGATTCATGTGTCCGACCGTGGACGTTTTTCCACCGCGCGTTTATCGGCAATGGAAGAGGGCGTTCCGGCACTGGGTTATGTGGTGGAAAACGCCTGGCTGGGCCAATGCCTCTGGCAAGGCCTGGACAAGGACGTGGTCACTTGGCGCTGCCCGGCGGAAGTCACCCGCATGGAACCGCTGACTGACGGTTACCGCCTGACCCTCAATGACGAAACCACCCTGGAGTGCGACTTGGCGGTGCTCGCCGATGGCGGCCGTTCAGGCCTGCGCGAGCAACTGGGGATCGGCATCAAGAAACGCCCGTATAACCAAAGTGCCCTGATCGCCAACATCACCCCGAGCGAAGCGCACAACGGCATGGCGTTCGAGCGATTCACCGACGACGGCCCGATGGCATTGCTGCCGCTGCCGGAGAACCGTTGTGCGTTGGTCTGGACCCGTCTGGGCATGGACGCGCAACGGCTGGCGGCACTGGATGACCGTAGCTTCCTCAGCGAGTTGCAAGGTGTGTTCGGATATCGCCTCGGCACGTTGAAGCAGGTCGGCGCGCGACATCTTTACCCGCTGACACTGATCGAAGCCGAAGAGCAGGTGCGCCCGCATCTGGCGATTCTCGGTAACGCGGCGCACAGCCTGCATCCGATTGCGGGGCAAGGTTTCAACCTGTCGCTGCGTGATGCTCAGGCCTTGGCCGATGCGTTATTGGCGAGCGAGGCATCGCTGGGCGATTTCGCCACATTGCAGGCTTACCGTGAGCGCCAACGCCTGGATCAGAACCTGACGGTAGGTTTTTCCGATCAGGTCACCCGTTTGTTCGGCAGCACTCAGCCGCTGGTTTCGCTGGGCCGCAACCTCGGCTTGCTCGGTCTCGACCTGCTGCCGCCGGCCAAGCGCTGGTTCGCCCGGCAGGCCATGGGCCTGGGTACGCGTCCCGATGCTTAAGTGGTTGACGAACACATTCGGCAAAGCGCGATTGATGCGTTGCTTCATGTCGTTTTACCCGCCGTACATGGGTGCCGGGGTTCGGGTGCGGCACATCAGCGATGACTTTCGCGACATCACGGTGTCCATGGGCCTGAGCTGGTACAACCGCAATTACGTAGGCACCCAGTTTGGCGGCAGCCTGTATTCGATGGTTGATCCGTTCTACATGTTGATGCTGATGGAAAACCTCGGGCGCCATTACATCGTCTGGGATAAGGCGGCGGACATCGATTTCATTTCGCCGGGCAAAGGCCCGGTGTTCGCCAATTTCCGGATCGATGAGACGTTGCTCGACGAGATCCGTCGGCAAACGGCCGGTGGCGAGAAATACCTGCCGCAATTGCAGGTCGATATTCACGACGGCGCCGGCACCTTGGTGGCGCGAGTCGAAAAAACCCTTTACGTGCGGCTCAAGCCGCCAGCGAGACAGGCTTAAAGCATGGACATGCGCGCAGATGTGCTGATTGTCGGGGCCGGAATGGTCGGCAGCGCCCTGGCGCTGGCGTTGCAGGACAGCGGGCTGGAAGTCCTGCTGCTGGACGGCAGCCCCTTGAGCGTCAAACCCTTCGATGACCAGGCACCGTTCGAACCGCGGGTGAGCGCCTTGTCGGCGGCCAGCCAACGAATTCTCGAGCGCTTGGGCGTGTGGGACGGCATCGCCAAGCGGCGCAGCAGTCCTTACACCGATATGCACGTCTGGGATGGCAGCGGCACCGGGCAGGTCCATTTCTCGGCCACCAGCGTGCATGCCGACGTACTGGGGCATATCGTCGAGAACCGCGTGGTTCAGGACGCCTTGCTCGATCGCCTGCACGACTGCGACCTCGGGATGCTGGCCAATGCGCGCCTGGAACAGATGCGCCGCTCGGGCGACGACTGGCTGCTGACCCTGGCCGACGGCCGCACGTTGCGTGCGCCGTTGGTGATCGCGGCCGATGGCGCCAACTCGGCTGTTCGGCGTCTGACCGGCGTGGCGACACGCGAGTGGGACTATATGCACCACGCGATTGTCACCAGTGTACGCAGCTCCAAATCCCATCAGATGACAGCCTGGCAGCGCTTCACCGACAACGGTCCGTTGGCGTTTTTGCCGCTGGAACGCGACGGCCAGCAGGACTGGTGTTCAATCGTCTGGTCGACCACGCCGAGTGAAGCCGAACGCCTGATGGCGCTGGACGACGATGGTTTCTGCAAGGCACTCGAGCGGGCCTTCGAGGGCCAACTCGGTACGGTGCTTGGCGCTGATCCGCGTCTGTGCGTGCCCCTGCGTCAGCGCCATGCCAAGCGTTATGTAGCCGAAGGCCTGGCGCTGATCGGCGACGCGGCGCACACCATTCACCCGCTGGCGGGGCAGGGGGTGAACCTCGGCTTTCTCGATGCCGCCGTGCTGGCGGAAGTGCTGTTGCAAGCGTCCGCTCGTGGTGAACGCTTGGCGGACGTGAAAGTGCTCAGCCGCTATGAACGTCGACGCATGCCCCACAACCTGGCGCTGATGGCGGCGATGGAAGGGTTTGAGCGATTGTTTCAGGCTGACCCGCTGCCGGTGCGCTGGTTGCGCAATGCCGGGTTGAAGATGGTCGACCAGATGCCCGAGGCCAAGGCGTTGTTTGTGCGGGAGGCCCTTGGACTCACCGGGGATTTGCCGGCTCTCGCCAAGGCCTGACATATTCGCAGCGGCTGATGGCCCCTTCGCGAGCAAGCCCGCTCCCACATTAGACCGCGATCAAATGTGGGAGCGGGCTTGCTCGCGAAGGCGGCCTCTCAATCACCGCAACTCTTGGACGATGCAACATCTGGTAACTCCTCCGCGAACGGATCGATTGAGAAGCTAAATGTGAGTCCTTATCATTTGGCCTCAATTTTTCAATCGAGAGATCGCTCCCATGCTACCGAAGCGTCTACTGACTGCACTCGCCCTGACCCTGATTGGCAGTACCGCCGCCCAGGCCGCTGACGAGGTGGTGGTTTACTCATCGCGTATCGACGAGCTGATCAAGCCGGTCTTCGACGCCTACACCGCCAAGACGGGCGTCAAGGTGAAGTTCATCACCGACAAGGAAGCGCCGCTGATGCAGCGGATCAAGGCCGAGGGCGAAAACGCCACCGCCGACCTGCTGTTGACGGTCGATGCCGGTAACCTCTGGCAGGCCGAGCAGATGGGCATCCTGCAACCGTTCACCTCCAAGGTGATCGACGCCAATATCCCGCTGCAATACCGCGCCTCCTCCCATGCCTGGACCGGCCTGAGCCTGCGGGCGCGGACCATCGCTTACTCGACTGATCGAGTGAAGCCGGGCGAGCTGACCACCTACGAAGCGCTGGCCGACAAAAACTGGGAAGGGCGCCTGTGCCTGCGCACGGCGAAGAAGGTCTACAACCAGTCCCTGACGGCCACCATGATCGAAATCCACGGCGCCGAAAAAACCGAGAAGATCCTCAAGGGCTGGGTGAACAACCTGTCCACCGACGTGTTCTCGGATGACGTTGCGGTGTTGGAAGCGATCAACGCGGGTCAATGCGATGTGGGCATCGTCAACACCTACTACTACGGTCGTTTGCACAAGCAGAAGCCGAACCTGCCAGTGAAACTGTTCTGGCCGAACCAGGCCGACCGCGGTGTACACGTCAATCTCTCCGGCGTTGGCCTGACCAGGCACGCCCCGCACCCGGAAGCCGCCAAGGCCCTGGTGGAGTGGATGACCACGCCGGAAGCACAGAAGATCTTCGCTGATGTGAATCAGGAGTTCCCGGCCAACCCGACGGTAGCGCCTTCTGAAGAAGTCGCGGCCTGGGGCAAGTTCGTTGCCGATACCCTGCCCGTGGAAGTGGCCGGCAAGCGCCAGGCTGAAGCGATTCGCATGATGGATCGGGCAGGCTGGAACTGACACCACTGATCGTTCCCACGCTCTGCTGATCGTTCCCATGCTCTGCGTGGGAATGCATCCCCCGACGCTCCGCGTCGAGCGTGACAAGATATGTGCCCACGCAGAGCGTGGGCACAATCATTTAACTTTCTAGAGAACCTCCTTGGCCCACCCCGCCCAACGCCGCTGGTATCCCCTGGTCTTCGCCATCGCTGCGCTGGTCCTGTTGCCTCTCAGTGTTTTACTGCTGTCCTGGCAAACCATCGATCAACAGATCTGGTCCMACCTCTGGGACACCCAGATGCCGCGCCTTTTGGGCAACACCCTGACGTTGATACTCGGTGTCGGTGTCGGCGTCACCCTGCTGGGCGTGAGCCTCGCCTGGCTCACCAGTCTCTGTGAGTTTCCCGGTCGACGCTGGCTCGACTGGGCACTGATGTTGCCGTTTGCGATTCCTGCCTACGTGCTGGCATTTGTCTTCGTCGGCCTGCTGGACTTTGCCGGCCCCGTGCAAACCCTGTTACGCGAATGGTTTGGCACGGGCCTGAGGTTGCCGCGCGTGCGCTCCACCGGCGGTGTCATCCTGGTGCTGGTGCTGGTTTTCTATCCTTACGTTTACCTCTTGGCTCGCACGGCATTCCTTGCTCAGGGCAAAGGCCTGATGGAAGCCGCCCGGGTTCTCGGACAATCCCCGTGGCAGGCGTTCTGGCGAGTGGCCTTGCCGATGGCTCGCCCGGCCATTGGCGCGGGGGTGGCGTTGGCGTTGATGGAAACCCTGGCGGATTTCGGTGCGGTGTCGGTGTTCAATTTCGACACGTTCACCACTGCGATCTATAAGACCTGGTACGGGTTTTYCAGCCTGGGCACTGCTACGCAACTGGCCAGCCTGTTGCTGTTGGTAGTGATGGTCGTGTTATACGGCGAGCGTCGTGCTCGCGGGGCCAACCGGACGAGTAACGAACGACCACGGGTCAAGGCGCTGTACCACTTGCGAGGCTTAAAGGCGCTGGCGGCGATGAGCTGGTGTGGCCTGGTGTTCGCCTGTGCGTTTGTCATTCCAATGCTGCAACTGGTGGCCTGGTTCTGGCAACGCGGGCGCTTTGATCTGGACGAGCGCTACACCGGGCTGATCCTCCATACCTTGTACCTGGGTGGCATGGCCGCATTGATTACGGTCAGTGTTGCCCTGGTGTTGGCGTTCGCGCGACGCTTGGCACCGACCCGAGCCATCCGCTCCGGCGTCAGCCTGGCCAACCTCGGCTACGCCTTGCCGGGTTCTGTGTTGGCGGTGTCGATCATGCTGGCGTTCAGTTACCTGGATCGCGAACTGGTGATCCCGCTGTCGGGCTGGCTCGGTGGTGCGGGCAAGCCGTTGCTGCTGGGCAGTCTGTCGGCGTTACTGCTGGCCTATCTGGTGCGTTTCATCGCAGTGGCTTACGGCCCACTGGAAAGCAGTCTGGCGCGTATACGGCCATCTTTGCCCGAAGCGGCACGTAGCCTTGGCGTCAGTGGGCCACGACTGTTTTTCAAGGTGTATCTGCCATTGCTGTTGCCCGGCACCTTGAGCGCGGGGTTGCTGGTGTTTGTCGATGTGCTCAAGGAAATGCCCGCGACCCTGCTAATGCGCCCGTTTGGCTGGGATACGCTGGCCGTTCGGATCTTTGAAATGACCAGCGAAGGTGAGTGGGCGAGGGCCTCTTTGCCGGCGCTGACTCTGGTCCTGGTCGGGCTGTTACCGGTCATCGGATTGATTCGACGTTCGGCGCATCGAAACAGCTAGGTGTCAGTCCTACACCTTGCGGCTACAATGCGCGGCATTCGGTGCGGTCCGTCTGACAGACCCGGTAGCTGAAATCGGCTGGAAACCTTCTATTTCAAGGTTTTCACCCCGGTGCAGCACCTGTCCGCACCTTCGCCACGCCCGGAAGGAGAAACCCATGGGACAGCGTACGCCTCTGTATGACCTTCATCTCGCCCTCGGCGCGAAGATGGTCGATTTTGGCGGTTGGGATATGCCTCTGCATTACGGCTCGCAGGTCGAGGAACACCATCAGGTGCGCCGCGATTGCGGGGTTTTCGATGTATCCCACATGACCGTGATCGATGTCAGCGGCCCCCAGGCCAAGGCCTGGCTCCAGCATTTGCTGGCCAATGACGTCGAACGCCTGCACAGCCCCGGCCGTGCCTTGTACAGCACCATGCTCAACGAGCGTGGCGGTATCGTCGACGACATGATTGTCTATCGTCTCGACGACGGTTATCGCCTGGTGGTCAACGCTTCCACCCGCAATCAGGACCTCGCCTGGATGCAGGCTCACCTCGATGGTTTCGATGTGCAGCTCAACGAGCGTGCCGAGCTGGCGATGCTGGCCATTCAAGGCCCTCAGGCCCGGCAAAAAGTCTGCGAACTGGTGTCCCAGGCCCGCAGTAACCTGATTCAGCTACTCAAGCCTTTCGAAGGCCAGCCCGAAGGGGACTGGTTCATCGCTCGCACCGGTTACACCGGGGAAGATGGATTGGAAATCGTGTTGCCGGCCAGTCAGGCGCCGGGTTTTTTCAACGATCTGGTCGGTGCGGGCATTTCTCCTATCGGCCTGGGTGCGCGGGATACCTTGCGCGTCGAAGCTGGCATGAACCTGTACGGCCAAGACATCCACCAGGATGTCTCACCGCTGGCCTCCAACATGGCCTGGAGCATTGCCTGGGAACCGGCCTCGCGCCAGTTCATCGGGCGCACGGCCCTGGAAGGCGAACGGGCCGGTGGCGTACAGCACAAACTGGTGGGGCTGGTCCTTGAGGAGCGAGGGGTTTTGCGCGCTCATCAAGTGGTCCGCATCGCCAATGTTGGCGAAGGGGAGATCACCAGTGGTAGTTTCTCTCCTACGCTTAGCAAGTCGATAGCACTGGCGCGCGTGCCGATGGCAACTGCCGACCGCGCCGAAGTGGAAATCCGTGGCAAGTGGTACCCGGTCCGAGTGGTCAAACCGACCTTCGTACGCCATGGCAAAACCTTGATCTAACCTTTTCTGGCGGACTACAGCCGCCGACACTTTTTTGAGGACACAGAACATGAGCGATATTCCTGCCGACCTGCGTTTTGCCGAAAGTCACGAATGGGCCCGCCTGGAAGCCGACGGCACCGTCACCGTGGGCATTAGCGATCACGCGCAGGAAGCGCTGGGTGATGTGGTGTTCGTGGAGCTGACTGAAGTCGGCAAAGCCTTCGCCGCCGGTGATCAATCCGGTGTGGTGGAATCGGTTAAAGCTGCTTCCGACATCTACTCCCCGATTGCCGGTGAAGTGATCGCGATCAACGAAGAACTGAGTGGATCGCCAGAGCTGCTCAACTCAGACCCGTACGGCGCGTGGATCTTCAAGCTCAAGCCAAGCAACGCTGCCGATCTGGAGAAGCTGCTCGACGCCGCCGGCTACAAGGCTGCCATCGGCGAATAACGTTGCTCTTGCAGGAGCATGGCTTGCCTGCGATGGYGTTTTCGAAAACGCCATCGCGGGCAAGCCATGCGCCTACAAGGAACGGTTCAAGGCTTTAGAACAGCTTTGACCGCCGCCACCGAACGCTCGACGTCCGCTTTGCTCATGGCCGTGAACATCGGCAGCGAGACAATCAGGCGTCCGACCCGTTCGGCGACCGGGAACATGCCCTCCTTGAAACCGCGCTCGCGGTAAAGACTCAACAAATGAATCGGCGGGTAGTGATAGCCGATGCCGACCCCCAGCGCCTGCATCTGCTCCATGAAGGTAGCCCGCGCCGGCTTGCCATCCCCGCGCTCCGGCAATACCAGCTGGAACAAGTGCCAGTTACTGTTCTCGAAATCCGCCGGGGGCAATTGAGCCCCGTACACCGACTYGAAATCCTCGCCAAAGCAGGCGAAATAGTGCCTGGCCAGTTCACGGCGATGGGCGGTGATGGCTTCAATGTGAGCAAATTGCCCAAGGCCGATGGCCGCTGCGACGTCGGTCATGTTGAATTTTCCGCCCAGCACATCGACATCCAGGCCATCGAAACCACTGCGGGTGACGCCCTGCAAGCGGTACTTCTGCGCCAGTCGAACTTCCTCATCGTTGTTCAGCACCAGGCAACCGCCCTCTGACGAGGTCACGTTTTTGTTCGCCTGGAAACTGAACGACACCAAATCCCCGGTCGAGCCAATGCGCTGGCCGTTCCAACTGGAGCCCAACGCCTGGGCCGCGTCTTCCAGCACCCGAAGGTTGTACTTTTTCGCCAGTGCGTACAGGTGCGTCATGTCCACCGGCAGGCCGGCGAGATACACCGGAAGGATGGCTTTGGTACGTGGGGTGATGGCGGCTTCGAGCTGAGCCAGGTCGATGTTGCGGGTGATCGGGTCAATGTCGGCAAACACCGGGGTGGCGCCGACTTCCAGAATCACGTTGGCGGTGGCCACCCAGGAAATCGGCGTGGTGATCACTTCATCACCTGGCCCGACACCGGCAATGCGCAAGGCGATTTCCATGGTGCAGGTGCCAGAGTTGAAGGTGAGTACCGGGCGCCCACCGAAATACTCCGAGAGTTGTTGCTCAAAGGCCTGGACCTTCGGGCCGCTGGTAATCCAGCCCGAGCGCAACACGTCGCCGACCGCGGCAATCGTCGCTTCATCGATGGTGGGTTTGGAAAACGGCAGGAACGGCAGTTGGTTCATGAATACAGGCACCTGATCAGCAGTCATTAGGCAGATGGCGTGCATGATGATCCGCAATGGTCGCGGCGCCAAGCCATCCGCCCGGATATCCGCTGCTATGCTGGTTTGACCGTGTTGCATCGACGCTGAGCGCCAGTCAAGAGAGAGCCCGTCATGTCCCAGTTGCCGTCCTTGAGCCAGTTACGCGACCCCAATGCCTTTCTGCGCCGCCACCTCGGGCCCGATGCCGCCGAGCAGCAGGCGATGCTCGACAGCCTCGGCCTCGGCAGCCGGGTCGAGCTGATTGAGCAGACGGTGCCGCCGGGCATCCGTCTGAACCGGGCGCTGGACCTGCCGCCCGCCCTGGACGAGCAAGCCGCACTGGCCAAGCTGCGTGGCTATGCCGAGCAGAACCAGGTCTGGACCAGCCTGATCGGCATGGGCTACCACGGCACCCTCACGCCGACGGTTATTTTACGCAACGTCCTGGAAAACCCCGGTTGGTACACCGCCTACACGCCTTATCAGCCAGAGATCGCCCAAGGACGACTCGAAGCGCTGCTGAATTTCCAGCAACTGACCATCGATCTGACTGGCCTGGAGCTGGCCAACGCTTCGTTGCTGGATGAAGCAACGGCAGCGGCGGAAGCCATGGCGCTGGCCAAGCGTGTCGCCAAGTCCAAAAGCAATCTGTTCTTCGTCGACCAGAACTGCCATCCGCAGACCATTTCGGTGGTGCAGACCCGCGCCGAAGGCTTTGGCTTCGAACTGATCATCGACGCTGTGGATAGCTTGAAACAACACCAGGTGTTCGGTGCCCTGCTGCAATACCCCGACACCCACGGCGAGATCCGCGATCTTCGGCCGCTGATCGATCACCTGCACGCACAGCAAGCCCTGGCGTGTGTCGCCACTGATCTGCTGAGCCTGTTGTTACTGACACCGCCGGGGGAGTTGGGCGCCGACGTGGTGTTCGGCTCATCCCAGCGTTTTGGCGTGCCGATGGGTTACGGCGGGCCACACGCGGCGTTCTTTGCCAGCCGCGATGAGTACAAACGGGCGATTCCCGGGCGGATCATCGGCGTGTCCAAAGATGCCCGCGGCAACGTGGCCCTGCGCATGGCCCTGCAAACTCGCGAGCAACATATTCGCCGGGAGAAGGCCAACTCGAATATTTGCACCGCTCAAGTATTGCTGGCCAACATCGCCAGTTTCTACGCGGTCTATCACGGTCCAGAGGGGCTCAAGCGCATTGCCCAGCGCGTGCACCGCTTGACGTGCATCCTCGCCGCCGGCCTCGAACGCCGTGGCATCAGCCGCCTCAACACACACTTCTTCGATACCCTGACCCTGGACGTCGGTGGGACCCAGACGGCGATCATCGAAAGCGCTCAAGCGGCGCAGATCAATTTACGCATCCTGGGGCGAGGGCAGTTGGGGTTGAGCCTTGACGAAACCTCTGACGAAACCACCGTCGCGCAGTTGTTCGCGGTGTTCCTGGGGGCCGATCATGGCCTGAGTGTCGACGATCTGGACGCTGAAACGCTGCCATCGGGCATACCCGACGGGCTGCAGCGCACTTCACCTTATCTGCGCCACCCCGTGTTCAATGCACACCACAGCGAAACCGAGATGCTGCGTTACCTCAAGCAACTGGAGAACAAAGACCTCGCCCTCAACCAGTCGATGATTCCGTTGGGCTCCTGCACCATGAAGCTCAACGCTACCAGCGAAATGATCCCCATCACCTGGCCGCAGTTCGCCAACCTGCACCCGTTCGTGCCCAAAGAGCAGGCTGCGGGGTATTCGCTGATGATCGAAGAGCTGGAGCGCTGGCTCTGCGCAATCACCGGTTTCGATGCGATTTGCATGCAACCCAACTCCGGCGCCCAGGGCGAGTACGCCGGGTTGCTGGCGATCCGCAAATACCACGAGAGTCGTCATCAAGGGGCGCGGGATCTCTGCCTGATTCCGTCCTCGGCCCACGGCACCAACCCGGCGTCGGCGCAGATGGCCGGGATGCGCGTGGTCATTGTCGAGTGCGACGAAGCCGGCAACGTCGATCTGGATGACCTCAAGGCAAAAGCGGCGGAGGCAGGGGACAAACTCGCGTGCCTGATGGCGACGTATCCCTCGACCCACGGCGTCTACGAGGAAGGCATCAGCGAGATCTGTGAAGTTATCCACAGCCACGGTGGTCAGGTGTACATGGACGGCGCCAACCTCAACGCCCAGGTCGGCCTGGCACGCCCGGCGGACATTGGCGCCGATGTGTCGCACATGAATTTGCACAAGACGTTCTGCATTCCCCATGGTGGCGGCGGCCCGGGCATGGGGCCGATTGGTGTGCGGGCGCACCTGGCGCCGTTCGTGGCCAATCACCCGGTGGTGCCCATCGACGGACCTTTACCGCAGAACGGCGCGGTGAGCGCCGCGCCTTGGGGCAGCGCGAGCATCCTGCCGATCAGCTGGATGTACATTGCGATGATGGGGCCACAGCTGGCGGACGCCAGTGAAGTGGCGATCCTTGCCGCAAACTACCTGGCCCAGCACTTATCCGGTGCGTTCCCGGTGCTCTACACCGGCCGCAATGGCCGGGTGGCTCACGAATGCATCCTCGATCTGCGACCGCTGAAGACGCTGACCGGCATCAGTGAAGAGGACGTTGCCAAGCGCCTGATGGATTATGGGTTCCATGCGCCAACGATGTCGTTTCCGGTGCCAGGGACACTGATGGTCGAGCCGACCGAAAGTGAATCGAAGGCCGAGCTGGACCGGTTTATCGGAGCGATGCTGAGCATCCGCGCAGAAATCAGCGAGGTGGAACAAGGCAACTGGCCGGCGGAGGACAACCCGCTGAAACGTTCACCGCACACGCTGGCCGACATCACTGGTGTCTGGGAGCGGCCCTACAGCATCGAGCAAGCCGTGACGCCAGATGCGCACACCAAGGCGCATAAGTATTGGCCGGTGGTGAACCGGGTCGATAACGTCTATGG
>NZ_JBFUBK010000053.1:0-40165 GCF_056405815.1 Pseudomonas sp. P1_F1_2
GTGCTGGCCATGGCTACCGAACTGCTGGAACCGCAGTTGGCTGACCTGAAAAAGTACGCCGTGTTCTCCAAATCCAAATTGACCGRCGAAAGCGCCGCCTGGGTCCGTTTCGGGATCGACCATGGCGATACCGCGCTGAGCAGTCTCGGTCTTGAATTACCGGCAGACACCGACAGTGTCGTGCGTCACGAAGGCCTGATCGCCATCCGCGTCTCGCCGGATCGCGCTGAACTGTGGGTCGCCGCCGATCAAGCCGACGCAATCAAAGGCAAGCTGTCCACCCTGTTGGCCGAAGGCAATCTGAACCAATGGCTGCTGGGCCAGATCCGCGCAGGGATCGGTCAGGTCATGCCGGAAACACGCGAGCTGTTCATTCCGCAGATGCTCAATCTGCAAGCCGTCGGCGGCGTGAGCTTCAAGAAAGGCTGCTACACCGGCCAGGAAATCGTCGCGCGCATGCAGTACCTGGGCAAACTCAAGCGTCGCTTGTATCGTCTGACCCTGGAGGCCAGCGAACTGCCGGCCCCTGGCACGCCGTTGTTTTCCCCGAGCCACGGCAGTTCCATCGGCGAAGTAGTCCTGGCTGCCAATGCTGAACACACCATTGAACTCCTGGCCGTGCTGCAAGCCGAAGCGGCCGAGGGCGGGGACATTCATCTCGGTGCCCTGGAAGGACCTGCACTGAACTTGCTCGACCTGCCTTACTCACTGGATCGCGATCTAGAAATCCAGCGCTAACCGCAGCATTTGTTGCAACACCCTAGAGAAAAGAAATGAGCGATCTGGCGGAAAAGGTCCAACAGGATTTGGTTGAGGCCATCGATAACGATGACCTGGTTCTGCCAACATTACCGGAAGTGGCCCTGCAGATTCGCAAGGCCGCTGAAGACCCGGAAATCAGTGTCAGCACCCTGAGCAAAGTAATTGGCCGCGATACGGCGCTGTCGGCGCGCCTGATCAAAGTGGTCAACAGCCCGCTGCTGCGCGCCACTCAGGAAGTGAACGACCTGCACACCGCCATCACGCGGCTGGGCATCAATTACAGCAGCAATCTGGCGATCGGCCTGGTGATGGAACAGATTTTCCACGCCCGCTCCGAGGTGGTCGCACAGAAAATGCGCGATGTCTGGCGCAAAAGCCTGGAAATCGCCGGGGTCAGCTATGCGCTGTGCCGCAGTTACACACAACTCAAACCCGACCAGGCGGCACTCGGCGGCCTGGTGCATCAGATTGGCGTGTTGCCGATTTTGACGTACGCCGAAGATCACTATGAACTGCTGTCCGACCCGGTCAGCCTCAACCATGTGATCGACCACATTCACCCTTTGATCGGCGTAAAACTGCTCAAGGTCTGGGAGTTTCCGGAATTGCTGGCGAAGCTGCCGGGGATGTACCTGGACTTCAACCGTCAATCCGGGCAGGTCGATTATGTCGATCTGGTGCAAGTGGCCAGCCTGTACTGCCACAAGGACACCGACCATCCACTCGCAAAAATCGATGCGTTCAACGTGCCTTCATTCAAGAAGCTTGGGATTGATCCGCAGAACGAGGCGATGTGCAAGGAACTGGAAGAGTCGCGTTCGATGTTTTACTAGCCTATATAGCGAGGGGGGCTTACCTCCATTGCTCCCCTTCACCACACACGATGTGTTCACTCTCCTGCAATAAAACTCACCCGAACCTTCAATCCTGACGGTTCACCATCGTGCAGGCTGATCTGCGCCAAATGCGCACGGCAGATCTCGCCGACAATCGCCAGGCCCAGCCCCGACCCGGCCACCTGCTGATTGCGCCGGTAAAAGCGCTCGAACACTCGATCCCGCTCATCGACCGGAATCCCCGGGCCATCATCTTCGACCTCCAGCACCGCCGGCGTCATGACCCGCAAAATCACATTGCCGCCCGACGGCGTATGAGCCAGGGCGTTATCCAGCAGATTACTCAGCAGCTCGTTCAACAGCGTCGGCTCACCGCGCAGCCACACCGGCTCGTCCGCTTCCAGTGCCAGGGCAACACCGCGCGCGTGGGCCAACGGCGCCATGGCCATGCCCAATTCGCGCGCCAACTGACTCAAATCCAGCAACTGGGCACCGCCCTCGGCAATCGCCCGGGCACCGTTTTCGACCCGAGCCAACGAGAGCAATTGGTTGGCAAGGTGAGTCAGGCGATCCGTGCCCTGGGCGGCGCTTTCCAGGGTGCTGCGCCAGGTTTCAGGTTCATTCGTGCGCAGGCCAAGCTCAWGGCGCGCCTTGAGCGCCGCCAGCGGCGTACGCAGCTCATGGGCGGCATCGGCGATGAACTGGGCTTGGCGCTCAAACTGCTCGCGCAACCGCTCGGTAAAGTGATTGAGCCCGCGCACCAGCGGCCACAACTCGCGCTGCACTTCCACCAACGGCAACGGTCGCAAATCGTCGGGCTGGCGCTCCTCCACGGCCGTGCGCAAGCGCTCCAGCGGACGCAACGCCGCACTCACCGCAAACCAAACCAACAGCAGCGCACCAATCGCCAGCATGCCAAGGCGCAGCAACGTGTCGGCGGCCAGACTGCGCGCCATGCTGACCCGCGCCTCATCGGTTTCCGCCACACGAATTTCCGCCATGCCATTCATGTTCGGCTCGCTGACCGGCTTGAGCAGGCTGACCACCCGCACGTTCTGCCCCCGATACGTGGCGTTGTAAAAACGTGCCAGCGCCGGGTAGTCATCAGTGCGAGGCGTTCCCGGAGGCGGCGCGGGCAGGTTCTCGTAACCGGAAATCAAATTCTGGTGGATGTCATTGACCAGGTAAAAAATGCGCCCGGCACTGTCGTAGGCAAACGTATCCAACGCCACGTAAGGCACGTCGGCGCTAAGCGTTCCATCACGCTGGGAGACACCTGCCGCGATCGTTCGCGCCGACGCCAGCAACGTACGGTCATAGGCGGTGTCGGCCGCTTCGCGACCATTCCAGTACGCACTCAAGCCGCTGGCCAGCATTAACACCACCAGCAACAGCGCAAGGTTCCACAGCAACCGCCAGCGCAGGCTGCTGGGCTTATGCATCGCGGCTTTCCAGCAAGTAGCCAAGACCACGGAAGGTCACGATGGCGACCGGCTGGCCATCGAGTTTCTTGCGCAAGCGATGCACATAGATTTCGATGGCGTCCGGGCTGGCTTCTTCGTCCAGACCAAACACCTGGGAGGCCAACTGCTCTTTGCTCATCACCCGACCCGGCCGGGCAATCAACGCTTCCAGGACAGCCTGTTCACGCGAGGTCAGGGTCAGCAACTCTTCGCCCAGCGTGAAACGCCGGGTGTCCAGGTCATAGGCCAGCACACCGCAACGCTGCTGACGCTCACCGCCCAGCACACTGCGGCGCAACAGGGCTTTGACCCGTGCTTCGAGCTCGGTCAGTTCAAAGGGCTTGGCGAGGTAATCGTCAGCGCCAAGGTTCAGGCCATGAACCCGATCCTTGACGTCACTGCGAGCGGTCAACATCAGCACCGGCAGGTTTTTCCCCCGCGAACGCAAGCGCGCGAGCACTTCAAAACCATCCATGCGCGGCAGGCCGACATCGAGAATGGCCATGGCGTACTCCTCGCTGCTCAAGGCCAGGTCTGCGGCCACGCCATCGTGCAGCACATCCACGGTCAGCCCTGTGCTCTTGAGCGCCTGGGCGACACTTTCGGCTAACTGCAAATGGTCTTCGACGAGCAGAACACGCATGGATCTTTTCCTCATTCAGGGATGGTCGACGCCATTCTTTGGCGCGGAGTTTACAGCCGCAACCGCTGCTGTGAAGCCCGAAAACCGTGAAAGTCTGCTGAAAGGCTAGCGAAAGGTTAGCCCGTTAGAGTCGAGTCACGGACAGTTTCGACTGCCGTCGCTGCTGCCACACAGCGATCCGAAAAACGCCTCGAAGCGTTTTCGACAAATAAGAACAATAAACGGAGTACGACACCCATGCAGTCCTTGCAGACCCAGGCTCTTGCGCCTGCCCGCCTCTCCCGTTTCAGCCACACCGCGCTTGCCAGTGCCGCCGCTCTTGCCGGCTTTTCGCCGTTGAGCCAGGCTGCCTTCTTCGAAGACAGTACGGCAACACTTGAAACCCGCAACATGTATTTCAACCGCGACTTTCGCGATGGCACCAGCGCCCAGCAATCCAAGCGAGACGAATGGGCACAAGGCTTCATGCTCAATCTGCAATCGGGCTACACCGATGGCACCGTAGGGTTCGGGGTGGATGCATTGGGCATGCTGGGGATCAAGCTCGATTCGAGCCCCGACCGTACCGGCACCGGCCTGCTGCCGACCGATGACGGGCGCGCGGTTGGCGAGTACTCCAAGCTGGGCCTGACCGGCAAAGTGAAAATCTCCGCCACGGAACTGAAAATCGGCAGCCTGATTCCGGAAATGCCGATCCTCAAGCCCAACGACGGGCGCATCCTGCCGCAGACCTTTGAAGGCGGGCTGCTGAACTCCAAAGAGCTGAAGAACCTGAGCTTCACCGGCGGGCGTCTCGACAAAGCCAAGGATCGCGACAGCACTGACTACCAGGACATCGCCCTCAACAACAAGAACAGCCGTTTTGCCGGCACCGTCACTGGCAACCACTTCGACTTTGGCGGCGTGGACTACAAGTTCACCGACAAAATCACCGGCAGTTACTACTTCGCGCAACTCGATAACGTCTACAGCCAGCACTTCCTCGGCATGGTGGCCTCGGAAAAATTCGGCCCCGGCACTTTTGGCACCGACCTGCGCCTGGCCATCAGTGATGATGACGGCGAAGCCCGTGGCGGCAAGATCGACAACACCTCCCTCAATGGCCTGGTGAGCTACGCCTTGAGTGGGCACAAGTTCAGCGCCGGTTATCAGCACATGTCCGGTGACAGCGCGTTCCCTTATGTCGATGGCGCCGACCCTTACCTGGTCAACTTTGTACAGATCAACGACTTTGCCGGTGCCGAAGAACGCTCCTGGCAAGCACGTTATGACTTCGACTTCGTCAGGCTCGGCATTCCCGGCCTGACCTTCATGAGCCGTTACGTGAGCGGTGACAACATCAAGCTCAAGAACGGTGACGAAGGCAAAGAGTGGGAACGCAACTCCGAGATTAAATATGTAGTACAAAGCGGCGCTCTCAAGGATGTCGCCGTGCGCCTGCGTAATGCCACCTACCGCTCCAACTACTCCGCTCGCGATGCCGACGAAGTGCGTCTGCTGGTGAGCTATAGCGTTGCCCTTTGGTAATTCAGCACGTCCATAACAACAACTCCCAAGGAGACTTGAATGAACCTATCAATGCGTAAAGTTGCTCTCGCCGCCAGTTGCATGCTGTTTGCCGGTCAATTGATGGCCGAACCCAAGCGTCCGGAATGCATCGCCCCGGCCTCGCCGGGCGGTGGTTTCGACCTCACGTGCAAACTGGCGCAGAGCGCGCTGGTCAACGAAAAGCTGCTGACCAAACCGATGCGCGTGACCTACATGCCCGGCGGTGTCGGCGCGGTAGCGTACAACGCGGTTGTCGCCCAGCGTCCCGCCGATGCCGGCACGCTGGTGGCCTGGTCCAGCGGTTCGTTGCTGAACCTGGCCCAAGGCAAGTTCGGGCGTTTTGATGAAACCAACGTGCGCTGGCTCGCCGCCGTTGGCACCAGCTATGGCGCCATCGCGGTTAAAAGCGATTCGCCTTACAAGACTCTGGACGACCTCGTTCAGGCGCTGAAAAAAGATCCGAGCAAAGTGGTGATCGGTTCCGGCGGCACCGTCGGCAGCCAGGACTGGATGCAAACCGCACTGATCGCCAAGGCTGCCGGAATCAACCCGCGTGACCTGCGTTACGTGGCGCTCGAAGGCGGCGGTGAAATCGCCACCGCCCTGCTCGGCGGCCACATCCAGGTCGGCAGCACCGACATCTCCGACTCCATGCCGCACATCCAGAGCGGCGACATGCGCCTGCTGGCCGTGTTCGCCGAAAAGCGTCTGGACGAGCCGGAAATGAAAGACATCCCGACCGCCAAAGAACAAGGCTACGACATTGTCTGGCCAGTGGTTCGCGGCTTCTACCTCGGGCCGAAAGTCAGCGACGAAGACTACGCCTGGTGGAAAGCTGCCTTCGACAAGCTCCTGGCTTCCGAAGACTTCGCCAAGCTGCGCGATCAGCGTGAACTGTTCCCGTTCGCCATGACCGGCCCGGAGCTGGACACCTACGTGAAGAAGCAGGTTGCGGACTACAAAGTGCTGGCCAAAGAGTTCGGCCTGATCCAGTGATCGCCTCTGTCTAGCGGCTGCGGCCCCGTTTCGCGGGGTCGCGGCACAGGAGTTTCCCATGCTCTTACAACGCATTTTTGCTGCGGTGCTGTTGCTGGCCTGCGCTGGCCTGGCGCTGATGGCGTGGCCGTATCAAGCGGCATTTTCCTACGAACCGGTGGGGCCTCGGGCCTTTCCACTGTTGATGCTCGGGCTGATGGGCCTGGCGCTGCTGTACATGGTATTTCGTCCGGCGCCGATCAAACATGACGACGATGCACCACCGATGGACCGCGAAACCTTGACCAAAATCGGTATCTGCGTCGTGTTGCTGTTGGTATTCGCCGGCACCTTCGAACCCCTGGGTTTCATTGTCGCCAGCACCTTGATCGGTATCCCGATGGCGCGCCTGTACGGCGGCCGCTGGTTGCCCAGCATCGTGATCATCACGCTAATGGCCGTCGGCCTTTATCTGCTGTTCGACAAGTTGATGGACGTGCCGCTGCCGCTTGGCGTGCTCGACGTTCTGGAGAACTGATATGGATACTCTTGGCTATTTGGGTCAGGGTTTCGGCGTTGCGCTGAGCCCGTACAACCTGGTGACTGCCCTGTGCGGCACCCTGATCGGCACCGTCGTTGGCTTGTTGCCGGGCCTGGGTCCGATCAACGGCGTGGCGTTGTTGATCCCGATCGCATTCGCCCTCGGCCTGCCACCGGAATCGGCACTGATCCTGCTGGCGGCGGTTTACCTGGGCTGCGAATACGGCGGGCGGATCAGCTCGATCCTGCTGAACATTCCCGGCGAAGCCTCTACCGTCATGACCACCCTCGACGGCTACCCGATGGCCCGCAAAGGCCTGGCCGGTGTCGCACTGTCGTTGTCCGCGTGGAGCTCGTTCATCGGTGCGTTCATCGCCACCTGCGGCATGGTGCTGTTCGCCCCGCTGCTGGCGAAATGGGCGATTGCCTTTGGCCCGGCGGAGTACTTCGTGTTGATGGTGTTCGCCATTGTCTGCCTGGGTGGCATGGCCGGTGACCGACCGCTGAAAACCTTTATCGCTGCGTTGATCGGTCTGTTTCTGTCGAGCGTCGGTATCGATGCCAACAGCGGCGTGTACCGGTTCACCGGGGACAACATCCACCTGACTGACGGCATTCAATTCGTGGTGTTGGTGTTGGGCCTGTTCTCCATCAGCGAAATCCTCCTGCTGCTGGAAAAAACCCATCATGGCCAGGAAGCCGTGAAAGCCACCGGCCGCATGATGTTCAACTTCAAGGAAGCCTCGGCAGTGTTCGTGGTGAACCTGCGTTGCGGCGTGCTGGGCTTCATCATGGGTGTGTTGCCGGGTGCCGGCGCAACCTTGGCCAGCGCCGTGGCCTACATGACCGAGAAACGCATCGCCGGGGCCAAAGGCACGTTTGGCCAGGGTGATATGCGTGGCCTCGCGGCACCGGAAACCGCCATCGGTGGCGCAGCATGCGGCGCTCTGGTGCCAATGCTGACCCTCGGCGTTCCGGGGTCGGGCACCACGGCGGTGATGATCGGCGCTTTGTCGCTGTACAACATCACGCCGGGGCCGCTGCTGTTCCAACAGCAACCCGACATCGTCTGGGGCCTGATCGCCTCGTTGTTCGTCGCCAACATCATGCTGGTGATCCTCAACATCCCGATGATCCGCATCTTCACCCGCATCCTCGCCGTGCCGAACTGGGCGCTGGTGCCGGTGATCGCAATCATCACCGGGATTGGCGTCTACGCGGTGCACGCCACCACGTTCGACCTGTTCCTGATGATCGGCATCGGTATCTTCGGCTACATCCTGCGCAAGCTGGATTTCCCGTTGTCGCCGATCCTGCTGGGCTTCATCCTCGGCGGCCTGATGGAACAGAACCTGCGTCGCGCCCTGTCGATTTCCAACGGTGCACTGGAAATACTCTGGTCCAGCCCGATCACCTTCGGTTGCTGGGTCCTGACCGCGATCATGCTGCTGATGCCACTGCTGCGGATCTGGCGCAAACGTTCGGCCGCTCAGCGCGCAATCGCCGATGTCTGATCGAACACCGCTCAAAGCCTGGTGGGGAACACCGCTGGTCGGTCTGCTGGGCGGTTACCTCGCCAGCCAGATCGGCTGGCCGCTGCCCTGGATGGTCGGCTCGTTGCTGGCGATCATCCTGGTGCGCTGCCTGACGCCCTGGCAATTGGCGGAAATCCCTGGCGGCCGCAAGTGCGGCCAGTGGATTGTCGGAATCGGGATCGGCCTGCACTTCACCCCGGTGGTGATGGAGCAGGTACTCAGTCACTTCGGCTTGATCTTCTTCGGTGCGTTGGTCACCAGCCTGTCAGCCGTGGTCGGCGTATGGTTGATGCGGCGTACCGGTGAGGATCGCGCCACCGCATTTTTCTCCAGCATGCCCGGCGGCTCCGGCGAGATGGTCAACCTCGGCGCGCGCAATGGCGCAGTGCTCAGTCGCGTGGCGGCAGGGCAAAGCCTGCGGGTGCTGGTGGTGGTGCTGTGCGTACCGGCAGCCTTCAAATACTTGCTGGGTGACGGCGCGCCGGTGTTGCACGCAACGGCCGTCGACTGGCGGTGGCTGGCCTTTTTATTCCCGGCAGGCGCCCTGGCGGCGTGGCTCTGGGAGCGCTTGCGTCAACCCAACCCATGGTTGTTCGGGCCGTTGCTGGTGAGTGCGGCGGTGAGCATCGGTTGGGATCTGCATATCGGTTTGCCACACGGCGGCAGCCAGATCGGCCAATGGCTGATTGGCAGCGGCCTGGGTTGTCACTTCAACCGTCAGTTTTTCCGGCGCGCGCCTTCCTTCATGGGCCGGACCTTGATCGGCACAGTGCTGACCATGTTGATTGCCACGGCGGCTGCCTTGGGGTTGAGTGCGTTGACTCATCTGGATCTGCGTTCATTGACGTTGGGCATGATGCCCGGCGGGATCGCGGAGATGAGCCTGACGGCGGAGACCCTGCAATTGTCAGTACCGCTGGTAACGGCGATGCAGGTGATGCGGTTGTTGTTTGTGTTGTTTCTGGCCGAGCCGTTGTTCAAATACTGGAACCGCGAGAGCATGCCTTAGCGGAGGCTTGTGATACCCGCCAGGAAAGAGTTTGCTACCATCTCTGCTTCGGGAGAGGTGATTAGATGCACATCAGCAAACTACAGATAGAAAACTTGCGGTCTTTCGAGAAGGCCACCCTTGAATTCAATCTGCCGGGCACCAAAGACCTCCAATACCCTAACGTCAACGTATTGCTGGGGGACAATGGTCTCGGCAAGACCAGCATTCTAAAAGCTGTTGCACTTGCGGTACTCGGACCGTTGCTGAGCGGCAACTCTGGTTTTGTACCTGAAGGCTTGATCCGGCGTGCTCCGGCGAAGATCGCCGGCAAGGTCAACCTCAAGAAAAACACAGCCATTCTGACCGCCGACATCATCTCGACCGTAGAAGAACGGCCGCTGAAAGCTGCGACGGACCTCATGCCCGAAACGTTTTCAGTGAGTACCGAAGTCCGCACGGTCAGCTCGGTAGAGCGGATGAGCTGGCATATGTCGCCAAAGAGCGCGGATGAAACGATCGAGGCGATGCAGCTCGATGAAAAAAGCCCGGCCTTTTTCATTGTCGGATATGGAGCTACCCGCCGTGTGGAAGCATCCGCACGGGTGGATGAAAGTGCCCGAACCCGGTCCCGTCTACGTCGTTACGAACGCGTTGCAGGCCTTTTCGAAGACCACCTGACGCTCATGCCGCTGTCTTACTGGCTGCCGGCCTTTTCCGTGGAAAACAAGGGCCGTTACAAGCAAGTTATCAATCTGATCAATGAACTGCTGCCACCGGCCTGCCAAATTCAAACGCAGCCAACGGGCCGTGAACACTTGTTCGAAATGAACGGCATCGTTCTGCCCTTCCGCGCCTTGTCTGATGGTTACAGGGCCTATATCGGCTGGATCGGCGACATGCTGTTCCACGTCTGTAAAGGTATCGCCAGTGGCTTGAAACTGAGAGAAATGCGCGGCGTGATCATGGTCGATGAAATCGATCTGCACCTGCATCCCGAATGGCAGCGCAGCGTAGTGCCCACACTGGCCAAGGCACTCCCGAATGTTCAGTTCATCCTGACGACCCATAGTCCGTTGGTCGTCGGCTCATTGATGTCGCAAAACCTGTTTGTGCTGGCAGAGGAAAACGGCTCGACCATTGTCAAGCGGCTGCCCGAACATGTGCGTGGAAAAAGCGCCGAGCAAATTCTGCTGTCGCCCTACTTTGGCCTTGATAGCACTCGGGCGGCGCCCGTGGCGGATAAGCTCAACGAACTGGCTCGTCGAGCGGTGTCGGGCAATGTTAAAGCCTCTGTCGACTACCTGAGAGTGCTCGCCGAAGGCATGTCCTTCGAAGACATGGCAAAACCGCAAAAGGTCCAAGTGGCCACTGCTCGTGTTCGACGCCCGCGCGCTGTCAAAGCCAAGCCTGAAGTTGTTGCTCAACCGCAGCGCAGTAAGCAGGCAGAGTCCAAAGAATGATCCGTTACCCCATTTCGGAAGCTGAGCTGATTGCATTAATCAACGGCAAGAAACCGAACTGGTTGGGTCGTGCCCAGCAGCGAACCCAGCACTACGTCGATGCGGGCGGCTATACCGATGACTCGGACTTCTGGGGAGAAATCAAACAGGTCTACATTACGCTGCAGCACGAAAAATGCGCGTACTGCGAGACCAAGCTTCAAGGCGCGGTATTGGCGAGCAAAGTCCATGAAGTGGAACACTATCGCCCCAAAAGCGAAGTCAAGACCTGGCCCAACCACAACGTCGAGCACTGGAAAAAATTCAAACCTGCCTGGACGACTGGTGCAGGCAGCAAAGTCGGGTATTACAAGCTCGCTTACCATCACTTGAACTATGCCATTGCCTGCACCCGCTGCAACTCCACGCTCAAGTCGAGCTACTTTCCGATTCGCGGCAATCGCGACACTCAGAACGGCGATCCGGCGGACATGCAGGATGAGTCGGCGCTGTTGCTCTATCCGGTTTCAATGACCGACGCCGACGACCCTCAAGACATCATCACCTTCAATGGCGTGCTAGCCGTTCCGAAACACAACTCCGGCCCCGCCTATGAACGTGCAGTCACCAACATCGAGTTCTTTCAGCTTAACCATGAGGACCTCACTTCACGCCGGGCCGAAGAAATCAGGACATGTTGGCTAGCACTGCAAATGTCGAGAAACGTCCCGCAAGACAAGCAAATGTATGACGACACAATCGCATTGATGTGCAGCCCTGAAAGTGCATTCAGTTCATGTGTGTCTGCCTTTTTTTTACTCAGTCAAACCGATTATCCAGTGGCGGAAACAATGGCCAGATTCATCATCAAGGCGCTGTTAACAAAACAACCGCTGACGCCCTGATTTATTGCCTACGCGAAACCGAAACCTCTCAAACTGGCGGCAACCGCCACTCAATCGGCGTCTCGCCATTCTGCTCAAGAAACTTGTTGGTGCGGCTGAAGTGTCCACATCCGAGAAAACCGCGATAGGCCGACAGCGGTGACGGGTGCACCGAGGTCAGCACCAGATGCTTGGTGGCATCGATCAGCTTCTGTTTGCTCTGGGCATGGGCGCCCCACAGCATGAACACCAGGTGCGGTTGCTGCTGGCTGACCACTTCAATGATCCGGTCCGTGAAAAACTGCCAGCCCTTGTCCTTGTGCGCGTTAGCGTTGGCGCGCTCCACGGTCATGGTGGTGTTGAGCATCAGCACGCCTTGGTCGGCCCAGCTCTGCAAATAGCCATGGTTGGGAATATCGATGTTCAGGTCGCGCTTCAATTCCTTGTAGATGTTTACCAGCGACGGCGGCGCCGGCACGCCCGGTTGCACCGAGAAGCACAAGCCGTGCGCCTGGCCCGGGCCGTGATACGGGTCCTGACCGAGGATGACGACCTTGACCTTGTCCAGCGGCGTAGAGTTGAGCGCGTTGAAAATCATCGGGCCCGGTGGATAGATCTCCTTGCCCGCCGCGCGCTCCTGTTGCAGGAAATTACGCAACTCTGCCATGTAGGGCTGGTCGAATTCGGCACGCAGTGCCTCCTTCCAGCTCGGTTCGAGTTTGATACGGTCGTCAGCAGTCATGGTTACATCCGGCAAAAACAATGGGGCGAACCCTAGGAAAGCCCATCACGCTTGTCAATTGATCTGACGCACATCCGGCACTTTCCCACACAGCGATCATACTTAACCCTCAAATTCCCGATCGAGGTCACGATGAATCTGCACTTCGAAGAACTCACTGGCACCGACGGCGCTCGCATCGGCGTCGCCAGCCTCGATGCCGAAAAGTCCCTCAACGCCCTGTCCCTGCCGATGATCAACGCCCTGCGCGATCAAATGGACGTCTGGGCCAAAGACCCGCAAGTTGTCTGCGTGTTGATGCGTGGCAACGGCGCCAAGGCATTCTGTGCCGGCGGTGAAGTGCGCAGCCTGGTGGAGGCCTGTCGCGCCCATCCCGGGGAGGTGCCACCGCTGGCCGCGCACTTCTTTGCGGCGGAATATCGCCTGGACTTCAAACTGCACACCTACCCGAAACCGTTGATCTGCTGGGGCCATGGTTATGTGCTCGGTGGCGGGATGGGGTTGTTGCAAGGGGCGAGTATCCGCATTGTCACGCCAAGCAGTCGGCTGGCGATGCCGGAGATCAGCATCGGCTTGTACCCGGACGTCGGCGCCAGTTGGTTCCTGTCGCGGCTGCCCGGCAAGCTCGGATTGTTTCTGGGCCTGACCGGCGCCCATATGAACGGGCGCGATGCGATCGACCTGGACCTGGCCGACCGCTTCTTGCTCGATGAACAACAGGAGGAGCTGATCGAAGGGTTGCTGCAATTGAACTGGCAGGAACAGACGCCGATGCAGCTCAACAGTTTGCTCAAGGCCTTGCAGCAAGAAGCGGTTGCGCAACTGCCCGAAGCCCAGTGGCTACCGCGGCGCCAGCGCATCGACGAACTTTTGGACGTCAGTGATGTGAGTTGCGCCTGGAAAGCCATCAGCCTGCAACGCGACAGCGCCGACCTGCTGCTCAATCGTGCTGCAAAAACCATGAGTGAAGGCTCGCCGCTGACCGCTCATCTGGTCTGGGAGCAAATCGCCCGGGCCCGGCACCTGTCGCTGGCTCAGGTTTTTCAGATGGAATACACCATGAGCCTCAACTGCTGCCGACATCCGGAGTTCAGCGAGGGCGTGCGCGCACGGTTGATCGACAAGGATCAGAAACCGCACTGGCACTGGCCGGACATCAACAACGTGCCGGATGCCGTGGTGCTGGCGCACTTTCATAAAGTCTGGGAAGGACGGCACCCGTTGGCGGATTTGTCGGAATACTGAAATCCGGGCATAAAAAAAGCGGCGCTTGATGCGCCGCTTTTGTTTGAGCGATTACCGGTTGCCGCCTCGGCCCATGTGATCGCCGCGCCCGTCGTGATGGCGTCCACCCCCTCGATTGTCATTATCCCAGCCTCCTCGGCTGCCATTGTTCCAGTTACCTTGGTTACCTTGGTGGTCATTATTCCAGCCACCTCGATGATGACCGTCCCAGCCCTGATTCTGATGAGACCGGTAATAGCTCCGGGATTGGTAATAGCGCGGGGCCGGTTGATAGACGCGCGGCTGATAGTAATAACGCGGTGTTGGCTGGTAATACCGCGCGGGGGGCGCGTAGTACCGGGGCGGTGGCGAGTAATAACCACCGCCACCTGAATAGTAGGAACTGCCACCAGCGTAATAGGCGGGTGCAGGCGAGGTATAGCCATCTGAATAGTAGCTGTCTCCTCCATCGGAATAGGGCACGCACGCACCAAGAGACAATCCCGATAAAGCTATCAGCAGAATTTGGCGGAGCTGTTTTCGACAGAGCATGGCGGCCTCCTGGACCGCGAGTGAGCCGTACCAGCGACGCTGGCAGGCGGCAGTCAATTATTCGGTGACTGTCGAAAGATCAGACCTCCGTTTCCTGAATCTGGTGCGTTCACGAAACAGATTGAAACATCTGTCCGATGAAAGGTTTTTCATCTATTCACACCCTGATTAATGGTGCCCGCCGTGATATCCACCGCCGTAATAACGCGAGCTGTGACCGCCGTGATAGCCGTGGTTGTAGTAGCGATAACCCCCGTAATAACGCGGGCCGTAATAGCCGTGGTTGTAGTAAGGCGAGTAGTAGTAAGGCGCGTAATAACCGGGGTAGTAATAAGGTGCGGAGTACGCATCGTAAGGGTCTGCGTAGTAGTAGCAGCCAGACACCCCCAGACCGAGCAACACATAGAACACGATTCGACGCAGCATGACGGCCTCCGAAAAGACCCTGGACAGCAGCCGACAATGGCCGGCTGACACTGCTTTTGACTGAAAATCCGCCATCAAGTGCTGTGCCGCAAAATCCTTCAGATCAGCGGGCGATGCGTCCCATTGCGGTGCAATCGCGCACCATCACAAGGCAACCGTAAGCCTCTTTACCGACGCGGCTACGCGCCATCCCCCACGCTAGAGCGCTCAAGAGGAGTTGGCACGCCTCTCGCTTTAGCAACTGCGTGCAGGAGTTCATTACAGGTTCGCGGCACCACAATTTGCAATGGCTGACTAGGGTTCCGGCTCGCTGAGCGAGTGACTGGTCCGAGAGTTGGCGACCTCCAGTTGAGGTTACACGGCGGGACAAAAGCCCGGGAGACAAGCCACCGTTCGCGGTGCCGCGTTGACTCCTGCCCGCCCTCGATCAACTGGAGAACCACCCATGTCCCAGCTACGTTTCCCCGCCCTGCTCGCCGCGGCCTTTGCCGCCCTCGTGAGCGTCTCGTCCCAGGCTGCACCGAAAGACCATTTCAGCGTGTGCTGGACAATCTATGCCGGCTGGATGCCCTGGGAATACGCCGGCAGCCAAGGCATCGTCGACAAATGGGCGAAGAAGTACGGCATCAAGATCGATGTGGTGCAGCTCAATGACTACGTCGAATCCATCAATCAATACACTGCCGGCCAGTTCGACGGTTGCACCATGACCAACATGGACGCGCTGACCATTCCGGCCGCGGGCGGCGTCGACAGCACCGCGTTGATCGTCAGCGACTTCTCCAACGGCAACGACGGCATCGTGCTCAAGGGTGACGGCAAGAAAGTCACCGACCTCAAGGGCATGGACGTCAACCTGGTGGAGCTGTCGGTTTCCCACTACCTGCTGGCCCGCGCGCTGGATTCGGTGGACCTCACCGAGAAAGACCTGAAAGTGGTCAACACCTCCGACGCCGACATTTCCGCCGCGTTCAACACCGAACAGGTCAACGCCGTCACCACCTGGAACCCGATGCTCTCGGACATCAAGGCCAAGCCTGCCGTGACCGAAGTCTTCAACTCCAGCCAGATCCCCGGCGAAATCATGGACATGATGGTGGTCAACAGCGCCACGCTCAAAGACAACCCGGCCCTGGGCAAAGCGCTGACCGGTGCCTGGTTTGAAGTCGTCGAGTTGATGAACGCGAAAAACGCCGCCAGCAAAACCGCACTCGAACACATGGCCAAGGCCTCGGGCACCGACCTGCCAGGTTTCCAGGCGCAACTCGACACCACCAAATTGTTCGCCACGCCCAAAGAGGCCCTGGACTTCTCCACCAGCAAACAACTGCCGGAAACCATGCGCAAAGTGGCCGAGTTTTCGTTCCAGCACGGCTTGCTCGGCGAAGGCGCCAAGGACACCAGTGCCGTCGGCATGGCGTTCGCCAACGGCGTGACCAGCGGTGACAAGGGCAACCTCAAGCTGCGCTTCGACCCGACCTACGTGCAGATGGCTGCCGACGCCAAGCTGTAATCACGAGGAGCTGGCCATGCGCCTGATCAATCGCCACCCGGATCGTCCGAGCCGCCTGTTGTTGGTGATCCTGCCGTTCGCTCTGGTGCTGTTCGCCTACTTCATGGGCTCGGCCGAGCGGCTGACGRACAACCMCAACGACAAGCTGCTGCCCAGTGCCGTACAGATGACCGATGCAGTGAAGCGCCTGGCCTTCGTGGCCGACGCACGCACCGGCGAATACCTGCTCTGGCAGGACAGCGCCTCCAGCCTGCGCCGCTTGGCCATCGGCCTCGGTATCAGCGCCCTGGCCGGGCTGTGCCTGGGCATGGCGGCGGGAACCCTGCCGCTGTTCGGCGCGCCGTTGTCACCGTTGTTGACGGTGCTGTCGATGGTGCCACCGCTGGCCATCCTGCCGATTCTGTTCATCGTCTTCGGGCTGGGGGAATTGTCGAAAGTGATGCTGATCGTGATCGGCATCACCCCGGCCCTGGCCCGTGATCTGGAACAGCGCGCCCGGGAAATTCCCGTGGAGTTGCTGATCAAGGCCCAGACCCTTGGCGCCTCGACCTGGACCCTGATGCTGCGCGTGGTGCTGCCGCAACTGTTGCCGCGCCTGCTGATCTCGTTGCGCCTGATGCTCGGTTCGGCGTGGTTGTTCCTGATTGCCGCCGAGGCTATCGCCTCCACCGATGGCCTCGGCTATCGGATTTTCCTGGTGCGCCGTTACCTGGCGATGGACGTGATCCTGCCTTACGTGGTGTGGATCACCCTCCTCGCCTGGCTGATGGACTGGGGCCTCAAGCGCCTGACCCAACGTGCTTTCCCTTGGTATGAAGGAGCGCGCGCATGAGCTTCATCACGGTGAAAAACGTCTGGCAGCAATACGCCGATCAGGTGGTGCTCGAAGGCCTGAACCTCAACGTCAACGAGGGTGAATTCTGCACCCTCGTGGGCGCCTCCGGTTGCGGCAAATCGACCTTCTTGCGCCTGTTGCTCGGCCAGGAACGCGCCAGTCGCGGCGAGATTCTGCTCGACGGCCAAGCCCTGGCCGGCGAGCCGGATTCGAGCCGTGGCGTGGTGTTCCAGCGCTACTCGGTGTTCCCGCATTTAACGGTGCTGGACAACGTCACCCTCGGCCTCGAACTGCCGCGCTCGCCCCTGCTCGGACGCCTGTTTGGCAGCGCCAAACGTGACGCTCGGGAACAGGCTTCGGTGTTGCTGCACAAAGTCGGCCTCGGTCATTCGCTGGACAAGTACCCGGCGCAATTGTCCGGCGGCATGCAACAACGGTTGGCCATTGCCCAGGCGCTGATCATGAAACCGCGCGTGTTGCTGCTCGACGAACCCTTCGGCGCACTCGATCCGGGCATCCGCAAAGACATGCACGCCTTGCTGCTGGAGCTGTGGCGCGAGACGCAACTGACGGTGTTCATGGTCACCCACGACCTGTCCGAAGGTTTCAGTCTCGGCACGCGCCTGCTGGTGTTCGACAAGGTTCGTGTCGACCCGCACGCCCCCGGCGCCTATGGCGCACGCATCACCTACGACATCCCTTTGAACAGCGACCGCCGCGCCACCCGCGCCGCCGTCGACGCCCTGCCGATGCCGCTGGCAGGCACGCTTCGTACCGCTTAGAGGAATCTGCAAATGACTGACTCGACCTTACTGTTCACGCCCTTCGCCGAAGAATTGCTGCCCGGTGGTGGCCACCGTTCGTTCGTGTTGAAACGCGGCCAACTGCTGCGCCTGACCGATCTGCGCGGTGGGGCCAACGTCAGCCTGACGCTGCTCAACGCCAACGAAAAAACCGAACGCCTGAACCTGCCTGACAGCCTCAAATGCCAACACACCGCCAAGCTCACTCGCGGCCATTGCCTGTACTCGGACATGGGCCGCGTACTGGCCGCCATCACTGCCGACACCTGCGGCTGGAGCGACAGCCTCGGCGGTGTGCTCTGCGCTGAAGAAGTCGCCGAAAAATACGGCGCGGGGCGCTATCAGGAACTGCGCAACGGCTTCTTCCGCAACGGCACTGACAACCTGCTGGTGGAACTCGGCAAGTGGGGATTGGGCCTGTCGGATTTGCTGATGACCCTCAACCTGTTCAGCCGCGTCGATGTCGACGAAGCCGGGCGCTTCCACTTCGTCGAAGGCAATTCCCGGGCTGGCGATTACATCGAGTTGTACGCGCCGATGGACACATTGGTGGTGCTCACGGCCCTGCAACACCCGATGGACCCATCGCCTGAATACGCGCCAAAACCGCTGAAGCTCAGCTGGATGAACGCCGACGCCAGCGTGGCCGAACACTGTCGCACCTCGCGCCCGGAAAACGAGCGCGGCTTCATCAACACCGACCGTTTGTTCGCCTGAGGATCGCTGCCATGTCACTCGCAATCGCTACCGTTCATAACGAACCCGACACCGCGATCTACCGCGCCACCATCCCCGCCGGCGAACCGTGGCTGATGGAGGTCAAGGCCGGCCAGACCCTGCGCATCCTCGACCTGGAAGGCAACCAGGCCGTCGACACCTTGTTCTACAGCGTCGCCAATCCCAAGGAACGCTACGACGTGCAGCGCACCTTACGCCGGCAGAACAGCGTGTACCTGAGCACCGGCAGCGTGCTGTATTCCAACCTCGGCAAACCGATGCTGACCATCGTCGCCGACACCTGCGGACGTCACGACACCCTCGGCGGTGCCTGTGCGCAGGAGAGCAACACCGTGCGCTACGCCCTGGAAAAACGCTACATGCACAGCTGCCGCGACAACTACCTGCGCGCCTGCGTTCACGACGGGCGCCTGGGCAAGGGCGACATCGGGCCGAACATCAACTTCTTCATGAACGTACCGGTCACGGCGGACGGCGGGCTGACCTTTGAAGACGGCATTTCGGCGCCGGGCAAATACGTCGACCTGCGGGCCGAGATGGACGTGATCGTGTTGATCTCCAACTGCCCGCAACTGAACAACCCGTGCAACGCCTACAACCCGACCCCTGCGGAGCTGCTGGTATGGAACTGAAATTGTTGAAGCTGCGGCGGTGGCTGTTTGCCCTGTGCCAGGCCCGCTCCGGCCAGTGCCTGAAACAACCCTGACACCGCCGAACCTGTGGGAGCGGGCTTGCCCGCGAAGGGGCCAGCACATTCGATATTGATGTCGACTGACCCACCGCTATCGCGAGCCGGCTCGCTCCTACAGGGGGACGGCGGCGTTTGAGAAATCTGATTTTTCATCCGGGACGGCCCGGATGCATCTCGAAAAACTGCGGGACGGCCCGCATCCCAGGTCGAGGCTGATGCGCTATCGCCTCCGGGGGTTATGCCATGTTCGAAAAAGTCCTGATTGCCAACCGTGGCGCCATCGCCTGCCGCATCCTGCGCACCCTGCGTGAATTGCAGGTTAAAGGCGTCGCCGTTTACTCCGAGGCCGACGCGGCCAGCCTGCACATCCTGCAAGCCGATGAAGCCCACAGCCTCGGTGAAGGCGCGGCGGCCGGCACTTACCTGGCGGTCGACAAGATCCTCGCCATCGCCAAAACCACCGGCGCCACGGCAATTCATCCCGGCTACGGTTTCCTCTCGGAAAACGCCGCGTTTGCCCAGGCCTGTGAAGACGCCAACATCGCCTTCATCGGCCCCACACCCGAACAGCTGCGCGTATTCGGTCTCAAGCACACGGCTCGCGCCCTGGCCAAACAACACGGCGTGCCAATGCTCGAAGGCACTGAACTGCTCGACAGCCTCGACGCGGCCCTGATCGCAGGCGAACAGGTCGGCTACCCGGTGATGCTCAAAAGCACCGCCGGCGGTGGCGGCATCGGCATGCGCGTGTGCCGCAGTGCGGCTGAGTTGAGCGAGTCCTTCGAAGCGGTCAAACGTCTGGGCCAGAACAACTTCAGCGACGCCGGGGTGTTCATCGAGAAGTACATCCAGCGCGCCCGTCATCTGGAAGTCCAGGTGTTCGGCGATGGCCGGGGCGAAGTGATTGCCCTCGGCGTACGCGACTGCTCGGTACAGCGCCGCAACCAGAAAGTCCTCGAAGAAACCCCGGCGCCGAACCTGCCCGACGGAATGGCCGAAGACCTGTGCGCGGCGGCGATCAAACTGGCCAAAGCGGTGAATTACCGTAGCGCCGGCACCGTGGAGTTTGTCTTCGACAGCGAAGATCAGCGCTTCTACTTCCTTGAAGTGAACACCCGTTTGCAAGTCGAACACGGCGTCACCGAACAAGTGTGGGGCGTTGACTTGGTGCGCTGGATGGTGGAACTCGCGGCCGGTGATTTGCCACCGTTGAGTGAGTTGAGCCAAGGTTTGAAAGCCGAAGGGCATGCGATTCAGGCGCGACTGTATGCCGAAGATCCGGGACGCGATTTCCAGCCCAGCCCGGGCTTGCTCACCGCCGTGAATTTCCCGGCCGCCAACGGCATTCAACTGCGCATCGACACCTGGGTCGAGGCCGGTTGCGAGATCCCGCCGTACTTCGACCCGATGATCGCCAAGGTCATCAGTTGGGCGCCGACCCGCGAAGAAGCACGCGCTGATCTGCATCAGGCATTGAGCGACAGCCTGCTGTATGGCGTGGAAACCAACCGCGATTACCTGCGCCAGATTCTGCTGGATGCGCCGTTCGCCAGTGGCCAGCCGTGGACGCGTTGCCTGGAAGGCCTGATCTATCAGGCCAACACTTTTGAAGTGTTAAGCGCCGGGACCCAGACCAGCGTTCAAGACTATCCCGGTCGCCTCGGCTATTGGGCGGTGGGCGTGCCGCCGTCGGGCCCGATGGACAGTCGCGCGTTGCGTCTGGGCAATCTCCTATTGGGTAACGAAGAAGGTGCCGCCGCCCTCGAAATCACCATGACCGGGCCGTTGCTGCGCTTCAACTGTGATGCGGTGGTGGCGGTCACCGGCGCGGTTATCCCGCTGACGTTGAACGGCGAAACTGTCGCGATGAACACCGCGCTGCTGATCCCGGCCGGTGCCACGTTGAGCCTCGGCACGATGGCCGGCGCCGGCGCCCGCAGCTATCTGTGCGTGCGCGGTGGTCTGCAGGTTCCGGATTACCTGGGCAGCAAAAGCACCTTCACCCTCGGTCAGTTTGGCGGGCATGGTGGTCGCGCCTTGCGCGCTGGTGACGTGTTGCATGTGCCAGCGTTGAGCGACCGCAGTGCCGGTGCAGAACTGCCCGAGGTTCAAGTCACCGCGTTGCCCGCGGTGCGGCAAATCCGCGTGATCTACGGCCCGCATGGCGCACCGGAATACTTCACCGAACGCTATATCGGCACGTTCTTCTCGACCCAATGGGAAGTGCACTTCAACTCCAGCCGCACGGGTGTGCGGTTGATCGGGCCGAAGCCTGAATGGGTGCGCGCCGACGGCGGTGAAGCGGGCCTGCATCCGTCGAATATTCATGACAATCCGTATGCCATCGGCGCAGTGGATTTCACTGGGGACATGCCGGTCATCCTCGGCCCGGATGGCCCGAGCCTGGGCGGGTTTGTGTGCCCGGTGACGGTGATCGAGGCGGACCTTTGGCAGCTGGGGCAATTGAAGGCTGGAGACAAGGTTCAGTTCATCCCGGTCGATATCAAAACCGCCCGCAATCTCGCCTGCAAGTGGAATACCTGTGGGAGCTGGCTTGCCAGCGATGGGGCCCGTCCAGACACCGCTTCAACTTCATCGCTGGCAAGCCAGCTCCCACAGAGTCTTATGTCGCCTGTGGTGTTGGAGTTGGGTCAGGGAGATACGCGGTTGGTGGCGCGTCTTTCTGGGGATACTCATCTACTACTGGAAATCGGCGCCCCCGAACTCGACCTGGTCCTGCGTTTCCGCGCCCACGCCCTCATGCAAGCGCTGGAAAGCAAACACTTACACGGTGTGATCGACCTCACGCCGGGCATTCGCTCGCTGCAACTGCACTACCAACCGGAGCAACTGCCGCTGGCCGATTTGCTCGGCATCGTCGCCGGGGAATGGGACGCCGTGTGCGCCGCCAAGGACCTGCAAGTGCCGTCGCGCATTGTCCATCTGCCGCTGTCCTGGGATGACCCGGCCTGTCAGTTGGCGATCGAAAAATACATGACCACCGTGCGCAAGGACGCGCCGTGGTGCCCGAGCAATCTTGAGTTCATCCGCCGCATCAACGACCTGCCCAACCTCGATGAAGTGCAGCGCACGGTGTTCGACGCCAGTTACCTGGTGATGGGCCTGGGCGACGTCTACCTCGGCGCACCGGTCGCCACGCCGCTCGACCCGCGTCATCGTCTGGTGACCACCAAATACAACCCGGCCCGCACCTGGACCGCGGAAAACTCGGTGGGCATCGGGGGCGCCTATATGTGCGTCTACGGCATGGAAGGCCCCGGCGGTTATCAGTTTGTCGGTCGCACGTTGCAGATGTGGAACCGCTACCGCGAAGTCGCCGCGTTCGACGGCAAACCGTGGCTGTTGCGCTTCTTCGACCAGATCCGTTTCTACCCGGTGAGCGCCGATGAACTGCTGCGCATCCGCCGGGATTTCCCGCTCGGACGTTTCGATCTGAACATCGAGCACAGCCAGTTGAACCTCGCGGATTACCAGGCATTCCTGAGCAAAGAAGCCGACACCATTGCTGCGTTTCGTGATCAGCAAAAAGGCGCGTTCAACGCCGAGCGCGAGCGCTGGATCGCCAGCGGTCAGGCGCACTTCGACAGCGAAGAACGGGTCGCCGAAACCACCGAAGATGCGCCACTGGCCAACGGTCAACAGAGCGTCGACAGCCACATCGCCGGCAACCTCTGGCAGGTTCAGGTGCAAACCGGCAGCCGCGTGGCCGTCGGTGACGTGCTGGTGATTCTGGAGTCGATGAAGATGGAAATCCCACTGCTGGCCCCCATGGCCGGCGTGGTGCGCGAGATTCGTTTGCAACCGGGCTCGGCGGTACGTGCCGGGCAGCGCGTCGTGGTGCTGGAACTCGACTGAACCCATTTCGAAAAGGATTAACGCCATGAACATCAATCTACAACTCGACGCCCTGCGCAGCGCTTACCGCGACGGGACCCTCACGCCCCGGCAATTGCTGCTGAGCCTGCGCGATAAAGCGGCGGCGCTGAACCCGGACTATCACCTGTTCATCCATTTGCTCAGTGTTGAAGAACTGGAGCCGTACCTCGCCGCCCTCGACGGCCACAGCATCGACAGCCTGCCGCTGTACGGCGTGCCGTTTGCAATCAAGGACAACATCGACCTGGCGGGCATTCCCACCACGGCGGCGTGCCCGGAGTTTGCTTACGTGCCCGAGCGTTCGGCGACCATCGTCGAACAGTTGTTGGCGCTGGGGGCGATCCCGTTGGGCAAGACCAACCTCGACCAGTTCGCCACCGGCCTCAACGGCAGTCGCTCGCCGTATGGCGCGTGCCCCAACAGTGTGTTGCCGGAGTATCCGTCAGGCGGTTCCAGCGCCGGGTCTTCGCTGGCGGTGGCGCTGGGCGTGGCGAGTTTTTCGCTGGGCACTGACACCGCAGGTTCGGGGCGTGTACCCGCGGGGTTGAACAATCTGGTGGGGCTCAAAGCGACCAAAGGATTGATCTCCACGGCAGGCGTGGTGCCCGCCTGTCGCACGCTTGATTGCGTAACGACCTTCACCGCGACGGCTCGGGAGGCCAGCCAATTGCTCGCGCTCACGGCACACCTCGACCCGCGCGATGAATACAGCCGCAGCAACCCGCAATGGAATGACGGCGCGGCATTCGGCACACCGCGCCCGTTCCGCTTTGGCGTACCCCGTGCGCAAGATCTGGAGTTCTTCGGTTGCCCCGAAGGCCCGCTGTTGTTCGGTGATGCCATCGACCAACTCAAGGCTTTGGGCGGTGAAGCCGTCGAACTGGACCTGTCGCCGTTTCTCGAAGCCGCACGTCTGCTTTACGAAGGGCCGTGGGTGGCCGAGCGTTACAGCGTGGCCGGCGAATTGATGGAACAAAACCCGGAAGCGGTGCTGCCGGTGATCCGTGCGGTGCTGGCCAAGGCTCCGGCGGTGACGGGCGTGCAAACCTTCCGCGCCCAGTATCGCCTGCAAGCCTTGAAGGCGCTGTGCGACACCGCACTGGCAGACGTCGATTGCGTGGTCACACCGACCATCGGCCGCCCGGTGACACGGGCGCAACTGGACGCCGAACCGGTGCTGCGCAATTCGGAGTTGGGTTACTACACCAACTTCATGAACCTGCTCGATTACGCCGCCGTCGCCGTGCCCAGCGGTTTCATGGGCAATGGCCTGCCGTGGGGCGTGACCCTGTTTGGTCGGGCGTTCACCGATCAGTACTTGTTGAGCGTGGCGGACGCTTTCCAGCGTCAGCACGGTGTGACGGCGCCCACGTCAACAACCGTTGCGCGCAATGACCGCGCGCGGTTGGTGGTGTGTGGTGCACATCTGAACGGGTTGGCGTTGAACTGGCAATTGAAGCGGCGCGGGGCGCGGTTGATCGAGACGACTTACAGTTCGCCGGACTATCAACTGTATGCGCTGGCCGGTGGCCCGCCATTTCGTCCGGGGATGGTTCGCGTAAAGTCCGGTGGCGTGGCGATTGCGGTGGAAGTCTGGGAACTGCCAAGCAGTGAATTGGGGTCGTTTTTGACCGGAATTCCGGCGCCGCTGGGGTTGGGCAAGGTGCAACTGGCAGATGGGCGATGGGAGAGCGGGTTTATCTGTGAGGCGTATGGGTTGGAAGGTGCCACCGATATCAGCCACCTAGGAGGCTGGCGCGCTTATCTCGCTCAATGATCGTCCCCATGCTCTGCGTGGGAATGCATGCTGTGACGCTCCGCGTCACGCTCGCAAAGGGACGCAGCGCGTCCGGGGCGGCACTCCCACGCAGAGCGTGGGAATGATCATTCCGTTGAGGCCCGTGAGCGATCATTCGCGTTCGACATAGAGCAGTTATTTCCCGGCAGTGCCATTAGAATGCCTGCCTTGGACCATTACCCACGGAAGTGTCATGTCGCCCCGCTCGCCTCTGTATTCTCAACGTTCGTTGGTCCTCACGCTGATCGCGCTGCTGGGCGCCGGGTTTCTTGCCACGTCCTTCCTCAGTTACTACGCCTCTCGCGCGTCGATTCGCGACAACATCGTCAACACTGAACTGCCGCTGACATCGGACACGGTCTACTCGGAAATCCAGAAAGACCTTGTCAGACCGATCCTGATTTCCTCGATGATGTCCCGCGACACCTTCATGCGGGACTGGGTGGTGAACGGCGAGCACGACCCCGAGAAAATGACTCGTTACCTCAACGAAGTCATGACGCACTACGGCGCCTACACCTCGTTCTTCATTTCCAACAGCACGCTGACCTACTACCACGCCAAAGGCGTGCTCAAACAGATCAAGGCCACCGAGCCCCGTGACACTTGGTATTTTCGCGTGCGGGACATGGCCGAGCCTTACGAAATCAATGTCGACCCGGACATGGCCAACAAGGACAACCTGACCTTCTTCATCAACTACAAGGTCTACGACTACAACGACCGTTTCATCGGCGCGGCGGGTGTCGGCCTGACGGTCGATGCGGTGATCAAGCTGATCGACAAGTACCAGCAGCGCTACCAGCGCAGCGTGTATTTCGTCGACAACTTCGGGCGCCTGGTGCTCACTGGCGCCGAGGGTGGCCCACAAGGTGCACACATCGGGCAGAGCCTCAGCGAGCTCGACAGCATGAAAAGCCTGGTCAGCCAATTGCCCAAACCCCACAGCGGCAGCTACGAATATTCCGTTCAGGGCCAGGGACATTTCCTCAATGTGCGCTTCATTCCAGAGCTGAATTGGTACCTGTTCGTCGACAAACGCGAAGACGGCGCCCTCAGTGAAATCCGCCAGTCGCTGTACCTCAACCTGCTGATCTGCCTGCTCGTCACGCTGATTGTGCTGGCCCTGCTGAACCGGGTAATCAAGCGTTTTCAGGGCAAGATCCAGGCCCAGGCCACCCTCGACACCCTGACCGAATTACCGAACCGTCGCGGCTTCGATCTGCTGGCCGCACAGGCCATGCATGAAGCCCAGCGCGAGCCGAAACCGCTAACCGCGCTGCTGCTGGATCTGGACCACTTCAAGGTGTTGAACGACACCTACGGGCATCTGGCCGGCGATCAGGTGCTGATCGGCTTCGCGCGGGATCTGGAGAGCTGTCTGCGCCATTCCGACATCGTCTGCCGCTGGGGCGGTGAAGAATTTATCGTGCTGCTCAAGGACACCGACGGTGAGACCGGCCTGATGATCGCCGAGAAGATTCGCCAGCATGTCGAAACACAACGTTATGCCTACAACGATCAAGCCTTGCAGCTGTCCGTCAGCATCGGCTTGACCACGTTGCAGCCGGATGACACCTTGCACACCCTGCTCTCACGAGCCGATCATGCGATGTATCGCGCCAAGCAATCGGGCCGTAATCGCACCTGCGTGGAAATGTCTCACTCCAGCTATGAATGACCTTTATGAACCGGCCTGAACACTGCCCGGCCTGCGGCGCCTCCAACGACTGCAGCCTGGCCGACCCGCGAACCGCTGATCGCGCCTGTTGGTGCTACGGCGTCAGCATCGACCCGGCCGTGCTCGAAGCACTGCCGGCCGAACTGCGCAACGCCACCTGCCTGTGCCCGCGCTGCGCGCAGGTCGAGGCACAGCTGTAAGCAGGCCTCCGGCCGATCACGTAAGATACGCGACCCTTTTCCCACCGATCCCTTGCCATGCGCGTTGACCGTTTCCTCAGCAATCTGCCGTGCTTCAACCGTAAGCAGGTGCGCCTGTTGCTGGTGGAAAAGCGCGTGCGGATCGACGGAAACATCGTCAGCGACCCGCACGCCGACGTCCGCGAATTCAGTCGTGTTGAAGTGGACGACAACGTGCTGCAAGCCGGCAAGCCGCTGCGCCACTTCATGCTGCACAAGCCCGCCGGCTGTGTCAGCGCCACCCGCGACCCGGAACACCCGACAGTCCTCGACCTGATTCACGAGCCCGACAAGGATGAGTTGCACATCGCCGGTCGCCTGGATTTCAACACCACCGGCCTGATGCTGATCACCAATGATGGCAGCTGGTCACGACGCCTGACCCAACCGCAGACCAAACTGCCCAAGGTTTATTACGTCGAGACCGAGCAGGAGATCGGCCCGGAATATGCGTTGAAATTCACAGAAGGGCTGTATTTCGCTTTCGAGGACCTCACCACTCAACCCGCCGGGTTAGAGCTGTTGGGGCCGAAGTCGGCGCGCCTTAGCATTGTTGAAGGTCGCTATCACCAGGTGAAGCGCATGTTTGGCCACTTCGACAACAAGGTGCTACGCCTGCACCGCGAGCGCATGGGCCCGCTGGCGCTGGACAATGCGCTAAAACCGGGCGAGTACCGCCCATTGCGCACCGAAGAGATTCATTTGATCTAAGCAGGCAACCGCTCAGCAGAAGTTGTCGAACAATTTACGAAAGACACTTGCGCGATGCCGCCTCCCCTGCTTGAATCAGGTCGTCAGCCGAAATGTGACTGACGAGTCACAACATACTTCTAAGAAACTTTTTGCCGGTTAGAAAACCCTCAGGTTCCGCCTCAGACCGACAGACTGCCCGCCAATAATAATACCCGTCGACCTGCTGCATGGATCGACATGGGCCTCCAAATTCCAGGCGTATGCCTACCTGTCACAAAGCTCGTGCAATCTCATTTGCGCGCATACCCGCTTGCCAGGAGTCTTATGACATGAGGCCAGAAATCGCTGTGCTGGATATACAAGGTCAGTATCGGGTTTACACGGAGTTCTATCGCGCAGACGCCGCAGAGAAGACCATTATTCTGGTCAACGGCTCGATGGCCACGACTGCGTCGTTTGCACAAACCGTGAAAAACCTGCACCCGCAATTCAACGTGGTTTGCTACGACCAGCCCTACGCGGGCAAGTCCAAGGCCCACAACCTGCACGAGAAATTGCTGACCAAGGAAGTCGAAGGGCAGATCCTCCTGGAGCTGATCGACCACTTCGGCGCCGAACACGTTCTGTCGTTTTCCTGGGGCGGTGCCGCGACCCTGGTCGCCCTCGCCCACCGGCCACGACGGATCGAAAAAGCCGTAATCAGCTCGTTCTCCCCGGAGATCAATGCGCACATGCTCGACTACCTCGAGCGAGGCGTCGATTACCTCGGCAGCCGGGACGGCGACCGGGTCGGCACCCTGGTGAACAGCACCATCGGTAAACACTTGCCGACTCTGTTCAAGCGCTTCAACTATCGGCACGTCAGCAGCCTGGCCGATCATGAATACGGGCAGATGCACTTCCACATCAGCGACCTGCTGCACAGTGATCGCCAATGCTTTCTGAAGGCTGCGGAGAAAATCAACGTACCGGTGCTGTTCATGAACGGCGAATGGGACGAATACACCGCCGCCGACGGCGCGCGATTGTTCGCCAACCATGTGCAACACGCCACCTTCACGACCCTGGAAGCGACCGGCCACTTTCTCGACATGGAACACAAAGCCGCCTGCCGAGACAGCCGCAATGCACTGATGGGGTTCCTGAAACCGGCACRGCATGAAAGCCGACCGCGTTACCACTACGTTCAGGACCACCATGCACTGGCTATCTGAAACAGCGTCCTCGCGAGCAAGCTTCGCCCTACAGTGTTGAATGCAGTCCTGTAGGCGCGAGGCTTGCCCGCGATAGACCGTGTTGTCGTTTCATGGGTGCTAAATGCAGCGTGCATAAAGAAAAACTTCAAATCCGTGCGCACATCTGGTACAAAGTCAGCCGCTCTGAGCGGGTGTCGTATAATGGCATTACTCCAGCTTCCCAAGCTGATAACGAGGGTTCGATTCCCTTCACCCGCTCCACTCAGACTTCAGTCTCACGTTGTTTTTTGACGGGGGATAAAAAAACCGGCCTTGATGGCCGGTTTTTTTGTGTCTGGGGTTTGGTGGACTCGGGTATGTGGTCAACTTGGCCAATCTTTGATAAATAGATCAGTCCCCAATTTTCCACAGCTGAATAAGCATGGTTGTGCATCTCTGGCTTATCAACTCCCGCCGCATGCCCCAGGCATGACATCGCAGACATCTTCGCGAGCCATTTTTTTAAGCAAGTCTGATACAGTCGTCCCCGTTAAATTCGTTGACAGGGAGTCAAGCATGGCAAGGCCAGCTGCACGTATCACCGACCCAACCAGTTGTCCCATCCCTGGGCACGGCCCCAAAGCTATCGCCTCTGGCTCTCCTGATGTGTTCTTCGACGGCCTTGCAGCCGCTCGCAAAGGTGACACCTGCACCTGCGGTAGTGCGTTAGCTTCAGAAGTGTCCGGCACAGTGTTAATCAACGGCAAAAATGCCGCGCTGGTCGGTACTGTCGGCACATCATGGCGATGTCGTGATCGGCGGTTCGGGCACGGTCATCATCGGAAGCACCCATACCCCTGCCCCCTTTATTCCGCCTACGCCCATGGTCATTCACGGGAACTGGATCGGCTTTAAGATTCCCGCAGAAGAAAGCTACGAAGGGTTTGCTTGCACGGCTCACTTTGACGATGGGTCTTCCATGCCCGGCGTCTTTGACGCAAACAACTCGGTCAAATTTTCCAACCCCACCGGAAAGGCATGCCATACCTTGGCATTTGCCCAACACGAAAACACCTGCACAACCGCAGGTATCGACGGACTGCTGAACGACATTTTGGGATAAGGATATTCTAGTGACGGAACCGAACCTGGTAACCGGAAGTTATGTTGTTAAAAGCGAACATACGCTCGACCGGTCTCCCCTTGAGATGGCGGTTGCAGGCATGGAGGGGGCGGCCAGTCGTTTCTCCATCGATGCCATCAAGGACGAACGCGTCCGCGCAAGCTATGAGAGCAATATTCGACGAATGTCACAGCAGATATTCGCTGAGGTGAGAGCTGGCAATATCAGCGTCGAGGACGCGACAAAGTTCAGCAATGAGATGCGCAACAAAATCATGTTCGAACACCGCAAGCTGACCTCTGCACAGGGTTTGGCCATCGTGCAAAAAAAGAAAAAGGCCGGCCGAACACACAGCGACATCCTGAACGAAAAATCTCAAACCCAGTTCCACAAGAACTACGAACAACTTTCTAAGGCTCAACAGAAAGAGGTCTTGTACAGAGCTCTGGAGCGGTCCGGCAGTGCCAATGCCAAGTTCACTTCTGGCACAAAAATCATGTCTGTCATGGGCAAGGTTGGCATCATCTTGACGGCGGTGCTGGCCACCTACCAAATACTGAACGCTGATGACAAGGCCAAGGAAACGGCGCGTCAAGCCTCGATCCTGGGTGGTGGTGCGGCAGGTGGGTTTTTGGCGGGCTTGGGCATATCCGCTCTTTGTGGTCCTGGAGCTCCGGCCTGCGCAATCGCCGTAGTTCTCATCGGTAGCGTTGTCGGCGGCATCGCCGGCGGGGTCGCGGCTGACACGTTCGACGCAGAGCTAGAGGAGCTGGCCCATTGGGACATATTCTGACGCCTACGGAACGAGCGAACATCCAGATCGCGCTGGCAGAGGCCTTTGTAGACAGCACTGTCGACTACGCCTCTATCGCAGAACGAATTCGAGGCTATGACCCAAAGGACGTTGAAGAAATCTTGTACTCAGAGGTCGCGCCTGTCTGCTTCAGCAACCTTGAAACGCCCGTCCCTCCTGTTTGGAGTGGTTTTAAGGATGAATGGTTACTAGAGGAAATAGCCAAAGAACTCAAAGCGCGAGAACACAGTTGGTTTCGACGTCGCTTCGACCAGTTAAAAGTGGCATGGCTACGCTACAGCTACGGTTACATCTGGAAGGAGCTCATGAAATTTCATCGTTTCCAGTAACTGCCCCCCTAAGAATGAATTACGAATTCCTTATGAGAGTTTGTTCCCTGCTGTTGCCTGACGGGCGACCATAACGAAAAAACCGGTCCTGTGTGGCCGGTTTTTTTGTGGGCGGGATTTAGTGAAACGCTGATTCTTCATCCTGAACAAAGCAGTCAACGTCTGCCCAATCACGCGTCGATCACCCAATTCCCTGATGGCACGAAAGTGGCCAATTTCCGAAAAGGCAACGTCCTACACGACGCTGGGAATTGTCCGTACACTTGCGCATTGCTGTGCCTTTGTCACGAGGCCTATAGTCCGAGCGCGCCCAAATGGCGTATCGGGTTTGGCGACTCGATGCCTTGGTACAGGAGCCTCCGAGAATTTCTCGGAGCGCTTTTGAACGTACGTTGCTACCTCATTTATGGTGGCTGTGCGTGGGAGACCTTAGGGTCTGCCGGTTTTACCATGGCCCGGTTCGCCAACCCGCGTACAGCTACCACCCTATTGTTTGGCGACGATTGAGTGGTAGGTCTTCCTCCTATCATGGTGATCAATCTTGAAAGAATATATGGCTCTAACCAGCAACGCCGACGATCTGCCCTCCCTCTTCGTCAACACCACCCAACCGCTGCACTCACTGCTCAGCACGGCCAGCTACAGAATACGAGCCGTGACGCAGAGCCTCGAAAACCTCGCCATGCGAGGCGACATCACCACCGACGCGGTCATCCTCAGCGACTTTGCATTGCTCTGCTGCGTGCCCTTGCGCGACGGTTGCGATGTGCTGGACGTTATCGCTCGACGCATGGATGCCGAACCGTCCTGAGGTGATACCGGGCGCCTTTCGGGGCGCCCTTTGCCTTTCATGGCCTGACAGCCAGTCAAAGGAGGACGATGAACATGCTTTTTCCAATTGCGATTTCAGCAGGCGATGACCAACACGCGTGGGGCGTAGAAGTGCCTGATGTCCGGGGTTGTTTTTCGGCTGGAGAAGGACTGAACGATGCAATAGCCATGGCGCGCGAAGCCATTGAAGGCCATTTCGAAATTCTCGCGGACCAAGGATCCCCGATTCCACTGGCAAACAATGTCACCCTGCACATATCCAATCCGCAGTACGCGGAATGTGTATGGGCAGTTTTGGACATCGACAGGACTAAATACTCGGGGGAAGCCCGGTAGCATTGATAGTTGACGCCCTTCCGTCAGAATGACCGAAGCACCACTGTGGCGAGGGAGCAAGCTCCCTCACCACAGGTTCAGTGTGCTTTTACCGAGTCGCAACGATAAACAACCGTGGAAACGGCAGCAGCACCGAACCATCGCTCAACGCCGGATAAGCCTGCTCGATCGCGGCTTGATACTGCTTGAGGTACTGCGCCTTTTCCGCGTCATCCAGCGGTTCGAGAAACGGCCGCAAACCGCTGCCCTTGAACCACTCGACCACACCCGACGCCCCGCCCGCCAGCGGGTGATGGTAGGTGGTGCGCCATACATCGACGCGCGCGCAGTGCGGTCGCAACATCGAGTAGTAATCGCTGGCACTGGCCATTTCGGTGCGCTGCCCGGCTGCGCTCGCCAGTTTGTCGGCCCACGGGCCCTCGGCGGCCACTTCACGCATCAGGCGATGGGACGGTTCGTTGAGGTTGTCAGGCATCTGGATGGCGAGGCTACCGCCCGGCGTCAGTCTGGCGGCCAGCGAAGGCAGTAACGTCGCGTGATCGGGCAGCCACTGCAAAACCGCATTGGCAAAAATCACGTCGAACGGTCCGCTCTCGTTCCAGGTACCGATATCGACGGTGTCGAACTGCACGTTGGGCAAGCGCTTGCGAGCCGCATCGATCATGTCCGGCGAACTGTCCACGCCACGCACCGTGGCGCCGATGAAGCGCTCGACCAGCAATTCGGTCGAGTTGCCGGGGCCGCAACCGATATCAATGGCCGAGCGCGCCTCCACGGGCGGGATGGCGGCGAGCAAGTCTCGCGCCGGGCGTGTGCGTTCATCTTCAAAAGCGACGTATTGTTTGGCGGACCAACTCATTGCGTTCTCCTGCAGGTGCGGTGTTGTGGCCCGAGGCGCACAACCGGTTCGCTACGATACCTCGACCAACCTTCAAGGCCCTATCCCCGACCTTTGTCCAACCATGACAACTTGACCGCTCGTCGAGYCATACACGAGGTAGTTTTGACAGCCTCAATTTCGCATCTATAGTCCAATCGCGGCCCGTCGGAAGGAACCCGAACCCGTTAGTTTGCACGCAAGGAGCAAGGCCAGCTCATGTTCGTGACAGGTGGGTTCCGCCCGTAGTGTTTGCGCAACGACCGCAAGGCAAGCAAGCGTTGTTGTGCCTGGAAAGATGCCAGGCGTTCACTATGAAGAAGGAGCTTTACTATGTCTCGAGTCACGGACGTACTGGTTTCGATCGACACTGAAACCATCCTGAAAAACTACCCGAACATCAGCAAAAACCCTGCCGCGCCGACGATGATCGACGTCAATCATGTGTACATGGTTACCAACCAGAACAACGTGATTAATGGTCAGGCGGGTGGCGAACTGAACTTGAAAGCACAAGTGGGCGACCTGATCCGCTGGCGGGAAACCAGCCTGTCGCAGAGCTTTGAAACAGCGGTGATTTTCTACAAATTCATCGGCAATGTCGGCAACGAGCTGATCTCCACCCCCACGCCACGCAAGGCCACTGCTTGCGTGGCCGTCCCCAACACCAGTAATCCTTCAGTGCCGAGCTGCCAGAAAGTCGACAACTATTACTGGTCGTCGGAAACACTGGCGTGCGGTAGCGTGACCTACCATTTCAACTTTTTGATCGTGGATCGCGAGTGCAAGATTGTCGGCTGCTGTTCGTGGGATCCGTTCATTACCATCCGTAACTGATGAGGGTCTGGCCCCTTGGCGACAAGGGGCTTGCCGAACACGTTGCCGCCTCGACAGGAACCGGGATGTCTTGCATGAAYCGACGCGGCTGCCGTCATGTACCACCATCATGAAAGGAATCCATGATGACTTCCGAACCGATCAACGCCCCCTCCTCCGCGAACAATATATTGCTGATCGTGGATGCCGAATCACTGCTTTCACGCTATCCGCAACCCAGTCTGAAACCGCCATTACCAACGGTGATTGAAGAGGGTTTCATCCTCGTCATCGGTGGAGGTAAAAGTACAATAAATGACAGTAAAATTACGTTACACACGAGTAACGAAACGACATTCCATCTCCGTGGAAGGACCATCAGCCTGCTGGCCGAACACAGCGTGGTGTTTTACGAGATATCAGTGGGCGATGCCGGCGTACTGTCAGCGCCCGAATTGGTGGTCCATGGCAACCTGACGGTGCCTGTGCCCGACCCGGCAACGCCGACGGAGCCGGGTAACCACCAGGCCGATGATCATTATTGGAAATGCACTCGACGGTCCTCAGGCGTGGAGACGTGTGAGCTGAATTTCATGCTGATCGACAAAAACTGCGAGGCGCTGGGCTACTTCAGTTGGGCGGTTGAAGTGGAAATGGCTGACTAGGCGCACATACGTAGCAGCTGGCGCAGGCTGCGTCCGGCTGCGTAGCCGTTGTAAATCCTGAGTTCTCGGTCTCCCTGAAACACCGGTCGCATGGCTTCACGACTGCTGCGCAGCCGGACGCAGGCTGCGCCAGCTGCTACAAAAGTCGCGTCGCTGGCGAATCTGGAAATGTGGATAGAATTTTCAACACGCCGTCGCTGTCTGAAAATCAGACACACCCCAACAAGGAACACGGCCATGAAATTCGCAAAGATTTCGCAGAAACTCGCCCTCTGGGCCGGTAGCCCAAAGACATTCATGGGGGCGCTGATTCTTATTGGCTTGTGGGGCCTGAGCGGGCCGATTTTTGATTTCAACGACACTTGGCAACTGATCATCAACACGTCGACCACCATCATCACGTTCCTGATGGTGTTCCTGATCCAGAACACGCAGAACCGCGATACCGACATCTTGCACTTGAAAATCGATGAGTTGCTGCGGGTGAACAAGGAGGCGCAGAACGCCATGCTGGGGCTGGAGTTGCTCGATCTCAAGCAACTGGAAGCACTGCGCAGACACTATCGCGCCATGGGCGAAAAAGATGTGCATGGCCTGGCAGGGCTGGCGACGTCGAGTCAGCGCAAGCAGGATTTGAACGAGTGCTGAATCCAAACAAAACGGCGCGTGATGTGAATGACGCGCCGTTTGCTTTAAACACCCCCAAACCTGGTGCTAGCGACCGGCTTGCAACGCCTTGGCCATCTGCAGGTGGTTTTGCAGTTTGGGCAGGGTCTCTTCAGCAAACGCCTTGATTTGCGGGATGTCGGTGGTCTGCGCTTCTTGCTGAAGTTGCTCGATGGCTTCCTGCGTGGTTTTCACCTGACTGGCGGCGTACGCCTCATCGAAGGTTTCGCCGTCCATCACTTGCGGCATCAAGGCTTTGGCCTTGTCGACCACCTCTTCGCGCGGGGCTACCGGCAAATCCAGCTGTTTGGCGATTTTCGCCAGGTGCTGGTTGGCGGTGGTGCGGTCGTTGATGACGACAATGGTGTAGTCCTTGACCTCTTTGGATTCGGTTTTCTGATGGGCCAGGCGACTGGTTTCAATATCGGCCATGCCTTGGGCCGAGGCCTCGTTGATGAATTCTGCGGGGGACTGGGCAAAGGCACTGCCGGCACACAGGCCCAGCAACGTAGCAAAACATACATATCGTATTCGGGTGGCCATCCGGATCATGGTCGCGCCCTCCTTCTGAAAAATTCAAGCGGGAGCTTTCGCCCCCGCCTCTCATCAAAACCACCTTCAATCACTACTTGGATTTCTGACCTCCTTTGCGGCCCATTTCGGGCTTCGAAGGGTCTTTGTCGACAGTCGTAGTGGTGGTTTTCCCACCCTTGCGACCGGCTTCAGACGCCTTCGTTCGATCGTTGGCGAAGTTTCCCGAGTTCGAGTTTCTTGAGTTAGGCATGATTCTCTACCTCTTGGTAATGACCCAGGCGAGCAGCAGCCCGCATAGAATCAGAATTGAGGCGCACTGAAAGGTTTAGAAAACCTGATAACGCCGCGACGAACGGCAGCGGATATTTCAGGTGTCGAGCCGCAGGTGATGCCGGCGCTTGGCGGTGTACATGGCTTCGTCGGCATGCCGGAACAGCTGCTTTTCTTCGGTACCGTGCTCGGGGTAATGAGCGACACCGATACTGACCTGGATGTTCAGGCTGTGCCCGTCCAGACGCAGCGGCTGCGCCAGAATCTGAAGGATTTTCCCCGCCACGCTGTCGGCGTCTTCCGCGGCCTGGATGCTGTGCAACAACACCACAAACTCATCCCCGCCGATGCGCGCCACGGTGTCAGTTTCGCGCACGCAACCCTTGAGCCGATTGGCGACCACTTGCAACAGCATGTCGCCCACCGCATGGCCGTGTGTGTCGTTGACGTTTTTGAAGCGGTCAAGGTCGACGTACAGCAACGCCATGCGCCCGCTATCTGCCCGAGCCAGCGCCAGTGACGCTTTCAGACGATCACGCAGCAGCTCGCGATTGGGCAATTGCGTCAGTTGGTCGTACTGGGCCATGCGCTGCAACCGGGCATGCAATTGCTTGCGTTCGATGGCGGTCGCGACCTGGGCGCAGACGTATTGCAGCAATTCCTTGTCCCGCTCGGTGTAGCGCTCTCCGCCGGGAATGCTTTTGACGATGAGCGCGCCAATCGTGCCGTTTTTCGAGTTCAGCGGAACGCCCAGCCAACAAGGCGAATTCGGCCCGGAGACCAACATATCAAAACCTTCGTGCGAATTTTCCTGGCCCGGGGTCAGCAAAATCGGCAGGCCACTGCGGATCACTTCCGCACACAGACGCCCGGTCATGGTGCCGGGCTGTTCGGGTTGCAGTTCCTGATCGTCGACGTGATACGGAAAATTCAGCTGCGCGCAGTGCTCGTCATACAGCGCCACCGAGAAATTAAGCGCCGGCAGCCATTCGCCAATGATCAAGTGAATGCGCTTGAACAGCGCCAACAAATCTTCCGCCGCGTGAGCCGCTTCGGAGATCGCGTACAACGCCGCTTGTCGGGACTCGGCCAGCTTGCGTTCGGTGATGTCCCGGGCCACGGCGATGCGTAACTGATCGACTTCCGACCAACGCGCCGACCAGAGGATATGCACCACCTGGCCGTCCTTGCGTACGTAGCGGTTTTCGAAATTGAGTTTGGGCTCACCGCCCATGATCTCCCGCGCGGCGTCGAGGGTGCGCTGGCGATCGGCCGGGTGCACCAGATCAATCATTGGCTGGCCGATCAGTTCGTCGGGGGTGTAACCGAAAATGCGCTCGCAGGCCGCACTGACAAAAACGAAGCGACCTTGCTTGTCGACGGCACACACGGCGTCCAGCAAAAGATCGATGTAGCTCGCCAACGGCGCGGAGTTTCTGGATGCCATGGTGCCCTGCATGTGGCCTCAAGCCTTGTTCGTGACCAGCCCCGGCAACGCGTGCGCCAGGGCATTAATGGCAAAACCGATAAACATTACCCCGCACAACCGGGTGATCGCCAGTTCATGGCGCTGATACAAGGTGCGGACCTGCCGCGCGCCCACGATGCCGATGAGAATAGCGTAGGCGATCAGGCCTCCAACAAAGCTCAGGACGATCAGCCACGGCAGCATCGACCAGTGCAGCAGTTCTGCGCGGCTCGACAACAATGCGGTGAAGGTGGCCACCGCCACCGGGTAAGCCTTGGGATTGGTCAAACCGAACATGATGCCGTGCCAGAACGGCTGGCGAGCCGGGCCCTGAGGCGCTTCGGCACTGCTGCGTTTGGCCCGTACCGCGCGTAAACCCAGCCAAAACAAATACAGTCCGCTGAGCACACCCAACACATCAAACGCAGTACTACCGATTTCGCGTGCGCCGACAATCGCAATCAGTGCCGTGCTGCACCAGACCACATCCCCCAGCAAATGCCCGCACAAAAAACCCGCCCCCGCCCGTCGCCCATGCGCCGCACCGATCCCGAATACCGCCAACACACCCGGCCCGGGGGTGATGCCGTAGATAAAACCCGAGGCAAGAACGGCCATTAGCAGGGATGGGGTCATAGAAAAACTCTTTTGAACCACTTAGTGAATGGACGCCAGTCTATATCAGGTCCAGCAACATCGACTTACAGATCGTCGAAGAACTTCATCCCCGCATACGGCCGCTGCCGGCAGGCCGCCAGGCGCGACGCCAGGTCACCCACATGGGCTTCCAGCTTGTGGCCGTCCGGATCAAGGAAGTAGAAGGACGCGCCCTCGCTGCGATTGTCGCGCCATTCCTGCACGTGGGCGGATCGCAGACGTTCGACGAAGCGTGGGAAATCCGCCGCATCGAGGCTGAAGGCGTAATGGGTGTAGTCGGCAGCAGGCTCGGGATGGCGCAGCGGGTCGAGGGATAGACACAACCACAAACCCGGCAGCGAAAGATAGGCGCCGCAGTCCCACGTGGCTTCGAGGCGCAGTTGCAGGAGGTTCTGGTAGAACGCCACGCTGCGGCTCAGGTCGGTGACGGCGAGGGTCAGGTGGTTGAGGCCTGTGAGCAATTTGATCGCCTCAAGAGTTTGGAGTTGAGTCAGTGGACATGTCACCGCGCACTATCCCCTGCGCAATCCGCCCATTCAACCAATTCAACGCCTGATCCCCACCCCGCCGTTTGTGCCACGCCAACACAAAGGTGAACGACGGAATATCAAACGGTGGCGGCACGACGACCAGCGACTGTTTATCAATATCACGCAGCCCACGGGACGCCACCGTCAGAATCAGATCAGTACCGCTGATGAATACCGGGGCGACGCTCCAGTGCGGCAGGCTGATCGCCACGCGACGGCGTTCGCGCAGTGCGGTCAGGGCCCGTTCGATTTCCGGGGTGCCGCTGCCGCGCATTTCCAGCAGGACGTGCGGTCGCGCGAGGTAGGTTGGCAGGTCGAGGATGCCATTGGCGGGCAGGCTGTAACGGTCGACGAGGCACACGTAGTGCTCTTCGAACAGCGGTGTGCTGCGCAACTCATTCGGCAATTCGGGAAAGACCCCCACCGCGACGTCGATATCACCATTGAGCACGCCCTCGATCATGCCTTCGCGGCTGGCGTGGCTGATTTGCAGGTCAATGCCCGGCGCTTCCCGGCGCAAGGTTCGAATCAGCCCCGGCAAGATAATCGCCGCGCCGTAATCCGACATCGCCAGGCGAAAGGTGCGCTTGGCGGTGGCGGGATCGAAGGTGTTTGGCGCCAGCAGTGATTGCACCTGAGCCAGGGCTTCGGCCAACGGTGCGACCAGTTCCAGCGCACGTGGCGTCGGCACGAGTGTGGCGCCCGCGCGCACCAGCAGCGGATCGCCGAGCATGTCGCGCAGTCGGGCCAGCGCGTGGCTGACCGCCGGCTGGCTCAGGTGCAGGCGCTCGGCAGCCCGGGTCACGTGTTGTTCGCTGAGCAATGCGTCGAGAATCACCAGCAGGTTGAGGTCGATGCGTCGAAGATCATTCATTTGATGCATGTTCTGTATAGCAAACCGGAATTTAAATTTGCGTGACGAATACCCTACAGTCCAGCGAAACCTGTTGGAGAACACATCATGAGTACATTGCACTGGGCCGGTCTGTTGCTGCTGGCGCTGATTGCCGGGGCGGTGGTGCCCTTTCAGAGCGCGATCAACGCCAACCTCACGCGAGGTCTGGGCCATCCGTTGTGGGCGACGCTCGCCTCGTTGCTGGTGAGTATTGTGGTGTTGCTGCCGATCATCGTGGCGCTGCGCTTGCCGTTGCCGTCGCTGGCCTTTATCACCCGGGCACCGCTGTGGATGTGGGCAGGAGGCGCGTTTGGGGTGTGCTTTATTTCGTTGGCGTTGATGCTGCTGCCCAAGCTGGGAGCGTCAGGCTTTATTGCGCTGGCGTTGGCGGGGCAAGTGGTGGCGTCGCTGGTGCTGGATCACTTTGGGTGGTTTGGATTGATGGAGCGGCACATGACGTTGCCTCGGGCGTTCGGGGCCGTCTTGTTAGTGGCGGGGGTGGTGTTGATTCAGTTGGGCGGCATGACGGGGGACTGTCAGATATTTTGTGTGCGGGCCGTTAACGGCCTGCCGTTAGGCAGGCCATGCTTTTACCAGGTCGGCCTGATAAATCGATCTCCGTACAGAATCGCGAATTGATTCATCGCACTTTTCCAGTCATGGGCCGCGGCCCCCCAGTTTGCTGTGATATTGCGCAGTCCAAGCCAGATCAGTTTTGTCGCCGCATCGTC
>NZ_JBFUBK010000054.1:0-65032 GCF_056405815.1 Pseudomonas sp. P1_F1_2
CTGAAACACCACATCGACTGATTTCACGACTGCTGCGCAGCCGAACGCAGGCTCCGCCAGCTGCTACATGCGCCGATCCGACTGACGGGTCACAAACTGAATGACGTCGCAATACAGATTATTGACGTGCGACACTCATGCAACTGAAAAGAGGTGCTAGCATAGAGCCACCAGTCGATCTCAGCATTTACCCTAACTAGTAGTCAGGTTATGACCGAGCCAGAAGACCCCAGCCGTGAGCGCCTCAAGCACCACTTTGCCCAGCGGGTAATTCATCAGGCACGTCAAATTCTTGAGATCTGGCAGCGCCTGCAACGCAGCGAGTGGTCCATTACCGACCTGTCGGAACTGAGCGAAGCCAACCTTCGCCTGCTGCGCTTTGCCGAGCGCTTCGAACAACCGGAACACACTCAACTGGCGCGCCATATCGGCCAGTCGCTGGAAGCTGTCGACGCCAATCGCGGACGCCTGAGCAGCGGTCTGATCACTGACCTCAATCGCTTGATGCAGCGTCTGTCGCGCACCGGCCTGCGCCATGGCGATCAGTTCGAACAAACCTTCCTGCCGCCCTTGCGCAAGCCCATCTACGTGATGCTGCAGGATCACGACCGCGCCGAGCGCCTGGCCAAGCAACTGGAATTTTTCGGACTCAGCGCCCAGTCCCTGGACAGCGTTGCAGCGTTTCGCTCCTCGATGGTCGAGCGCTTGCCGGCGGCGATCGTCATGGACGTGGACTTCAGCGGCCCCGGCATTGGCCTGAAACTGGCGGCCGAAGCCCAGGAAGGTCTCGATCATCGGCTGCCGCTGTTGTTCTTCAGCCTGCACGAAACCGACACCCCGACCCGCCTCGCCGCCGTGCGCGCCGGTGGCCAGGAGTTTCTCACCGGCACGCTGGAGGCTTCGAGCCTGCTGGAGAAAATCGAAGTCCTGACCTGCGTCGCTCAGTACGAGCCTTACAAAGTGCTGATCATCGACGATTCGCGCGCCCAGGCCCTGCACACCGAACGCCTGTTGAACAGCGCCGGGATCGTCACACGCACACTGATTGATCCGATTCAGGCCATGGCCGAACTGTCGGACTTCCAGCCTGACCTGATCATCCTCGACATGTACATGCCGACCTGCACCGGTACCGAGCTGGCCAAGGTGATCCGACACAACGACCGTTACGTCAGCGTCCCGATCATTTACCTGTCGGCAGAAGACGATCTGGACAAGCAGCTCGATGCCATGAGCGAAGGCGGCGATGACTTCCTGACCAAACCGATCAAGCCGCGCCACCTGATCACCACTGTACGCAACCGCGCAGCACGGGCGCGCAATCTGAAAGCCCGAATGGTCCGCGACAGCCTGACCGGCTTGTACAACCACACGCACATTTTGCAATTGCTCGAAGACTGCAGCTTCCGCTCTCGCCGCGAGAGCAAGCCGTTGAGCTTTGCGATGCTCGACATCGACCACTTCAAGCGAGTCAACGACAGCCACGGCCACCCCATGGGCGACCGGGTGATCAAAAGCCTGGCGCTGTTCCTCAAGCAACGGTTGCGCAAGACTGATTTCATCGGCCGTTACGGCGGTGAAGAGTTTGCGATCGTCATGCCGGACACCGATCTCGAATCCGCTTACACAGTGTTGGATGAAATTCGTCAGCGCTTTGCCGAAATCCACTACCCGGCCCAACCACAGGATCTGTGGTGCACGTTCAGCGCGGGCGTGGTGGAGCTGTGCGAACACTCCGACAGCCTGATGATGGCCAGCCAGGCAGACGAGGCGCTGTACCGCGCCAAGGACGCCGGACGTAACCGTGTCCAGGCGGCGCGAACGTCACAGCAAAGTGCCACTTTTTCATCGGAATCTACCGATTCGGTCATAACCCTGTAACACAAACGCAATAAATTCAGGCGCTTACCATTCTGCCGCTGGTAGACCTGCTATGCGCCTGAAGTTGCTGACCAATCTCAACACCCTCCTTTTAGTCGCCGTGTGCGTGGCCCTTGGCGCCACACTGTGGTGGTCGCAAAAGGCCCTGGAGCGTCCCTATCTTTTGATGGAGCGTTACCTCGGCCTGTCCCAACAATTTCAGAATGAAGTTGCGCGCAACATCGAGGACTACCTTGGCAGTGGCGATGCCCTGCGCCTTAGTAGCGCCAGCCAGGCCATTGATGCCTTGCAAAAGGAGCTCGGTGAACTGCCCCCGGCGCTGGCCGACACCTTGCGCCCGAGCTTGTCGGGCCTGGATGAATTCAGCAAAACCGACCTGTTGGCCGCCGGCAAACTCGCGGGTGACCCGCAAGCATTGTTGCTGCAAGCCGAGCGCGAACTGGGCGCCAGCCTCGACCAGCTCAGCCAATACGCCAGCGCTGACGCAGCCTACCTGACGCCGCTGCTCGCCGCCGCTCAACACTTGGGCAAACTGTCTCTGGCCCGGGACAAACTGGTCAGCAGTGGCCGCAGCGAACTGGCTGCGGACGTCGAGCGCGAAGTGGCCAACATCCGTGCGCAAGCGGAGCTGCTGGGCACCCTGCCGCTGCTCGGCGTCGCCGCCAAAAGCGAATCGAACACCGATGATTTCGCGTCGATGATGGGCCTGGAGAACAACGAAAAAACCGCCGCCGAAGATGCCGGTGTCGGCCTCAAGCGTGAACTCAACAGCCTGCTGACGCGCTACCCGGCCGAGCTGGCGCGCACGCGCGACCAGATTCAGAAACGTACTGACCTCAGTGCCGCCACTCACTTGAAAATCGCCGCCGTGCAGCAAGCCATTGCCGGGCTCGAACCGGTGGTCCGCGCCCAGCACGGGCAGATCCAGAGCGAAGTGAGGTTGATGCAGGGAGTGATGATCGGACTCATCCTGTTGATCGCCTTGCTCATCGACACCCTGCAACGACGCCTGGCCCGAACCCTGACGAACCTGGCGCCGGCGCTGTCCACCTGGGCAGAAGGCGACTTCAGCCGCGACATCGAACTGGGCAATACCAATCGCGAACTGCATGACATTCAAGCGTCGCTCAATCGCTTGCGCGCCTACCTGGTGGACCTGGTCGGGACCATTCGCCTCAACGCCGAGCAGGTCGCTGGCAGCAGCCGAACCCTGGCCGATTTGAGTAGCGACCTGCACAGCGGCGCCGAGCATCAGGCCGGCGACACGGCGCTGATCCGCGATTCCCTCGGCGAACTGGAGGCGACCATTCAACAAGTCGCCGACGATGCCAGCCAAGCGGCCGACGCCAGTCGCAATGCCGGTCTGGCGGTCGAGCATGGGCAGAAAGTCATCGGGCTTAGCCTGACGGGCCTGCACGCACTGGTGGGTGAAGTACAGGGCAACGCGCAAATGATCGAGCACCTGGCGGAAGAGTCGGCGACCATCGGCGGTGTGTTGACGGTGATCCGCTCGATTGCCGACCAGACCAACCTGCTGGCCCTGAACGCCGCCATCGAAGCGGCCCGCGCCGGAGAATTGGGTCGCGGGTTTGCGGTAGTGGCTGAAGAGGTTCGCTCGCTGGCGCAACGCACCGCCGGGGCCACAGCCGAAATTCAAACGCTGATTGCCGGCCTGCAAACCGCCGCGCGCCAATCGGTGGAAGGCATGCGCGCCCAGGTCGAACACGCCGAAGCCACGGCCAATCAGGCGCAAGCGGCCGACGGCGCACTGGATAAAATCGTCGGGGCCATCCAGACCATTGCCGACACCGCCGTGCGCATCGCCGATGTCACCGCTCAGCAGAGCGGCGCCGTCAGCGAGATTCGCAACCACAGCGAGCGAATTCACCAATTGGGCGGGGATAATTTGCTGCGCATTGGTGAAGGGCGCGAGCAAGGGGAGAACTTGCTGGTGCTGGGTGGGCAATTGCGTACCGCCGTTCAGGCCTTTCGCGTCTGAAGACTTCTCCTTCCTGCTGATCGTTCCCACGCTCTGCGTGGGAATGCCTCAACGGACGCTCTGCGTCCGCTTTTGGGACGCGGAGCGTCCCGGGCTGCATTCCCACGCGGAGCGTGGGAACGATCAACAGAACTCCCCGCCCTGCACGCTGGCTCGCCGTCCGCTATCATGCCCCCAATTCCGATACGCGAGATTGTCATGCGCCGCTTGCTCTGCCTGCTGCTTTTAGTGCTCGCCCTGCCGGCCACCGCCGCCGGGTTGCTGGACACAAGGCCCAGTCCCACCCTGGGCTCGATCAACAACAGCGCCGACTTCCTGCCGGTGCGCGAAGCCTTTCAGCTGAGCCTGGTAGACAGCACAGCGCAATCGATCAAGCTGCGACTCGTCGCCACCGAGGGGTATTACCTCTATCGCCATCGTTTCCAGTTTCACGCTGATCCAGCCGAGATAAGCCTGGGCGCTGCACAACTGCCCAAGGGCGAGCAGAAGCACGACGAGTTCTTCGGCGATGTCGAGGTCTATCACGGAATTATCGAGGTCGAGCTGCCGCGCACCGATCCGCGCGCTTTCACCCTGGCCGTGACTTATCAGGGGTGCGCCGATAAAGGCCTGTGCTATCCGCCAGAAACCGAGCGATTGAGCATTGATGGCATTGGCACGCAGGCAACGGTGCAAGACTGGAGCTGGCGCGAACTCGCCCTGTTCTTCCTCGCAGGCCTGGGCTTGACCTTCACGCCGTGCGTGCTGCCGATGTTGCCGATCCTTTCCGGCGTGGTGTTGCGCGATCAGGTCGGCGGGCTGCGGGGTTTCAATCTGTCGCTGGCCTATGTGCTGCCAATGGCCGTCTGCTTTGCCCTGCTCGGCGCCTTGATGGGCATGTTCGGTGCGCAGCTCAATCTCCAGGCACGACTGCAATCAGCCTGGGTGCTGGTGCCGTTCGCCATGTTTTTTGCCGTATTTGCACTGGCGATGTTCGGCATCTTCGAACTGAAACTCCCGCAGTTCATCAACAATCACCTGCATCGCATTGCCGGCCGCACTCAAGGCGGTTCGCTGTGGGGCGCGGCAGTTCTCGGGACGGTATCGAGCCTGATCGTTTCGCCTTGCGTGTCCGCGCCATTGGCCGGCGCCTTGCTGTACATCAGCGCCAGCGGCGATGCACTGGGGGGCGCACTGAAACTGTTTGTACTCGGCCTGGGCATGGGCCTGCCGCTGATACTGGTGGCGACCGGTGGCGCCGCCCTGCTGCCGAAAAGCGGCCCGTGGATGGTCATGGTCAAAAACATCATCGGTGTCCTGCTGCTGGGTACTGCCATCGGCCTGCTGAGCCGCGTGATCCCCGGGCCGATGACGCTGGTCCTGGTGGGCTTGCTGTGGGCCGGGGTCGGCTTGTTTCTTGGCGCGCTGGAGTTCGTCTACAAACCCCCTCGAAAACGCCTGGCACAACTGCTCGGCCTGTTTCTGCTGTTTTATGCCATGGCCTGCTGGTACGGCGCCTTCAGCGGCCAGGGCGACCTGTTGAACCCCCTCGCTCGAACGCCCGTCGCGGCCAGTAGCAGCCAACCGCAGCTCACCGATGGCTGGCAAACAATCAGCACGCCCGCAGAACTGGATCGCACGCTCGCCGACGCCAAATCCTCCGGCACTCCCCTGCTGCTCGACTGGTATGCCGACTGGTGCATCAGCTGCAAAGTCATCGAACGCGAAGTCCTCAACGACCCCAACGTCGTTGAACGCCTGAAAGGTTATCGACTGATCCGCTTCGACATCACCGCCAGCAATGCCGAACAACGCGCCCTGCTCGACCGCTACACACTGTTCGGCCCTCCGGCCCTGATGTTTTTTGGCAAGGACGGCGTTGAACGCACCTCCATTCGAGTGATCGGAGAGATCAACGCCAAAGACTTCGCCGAACGTGCCGCGAAAGCAAATGACCAGATTTAATTACTTGGTCACATATTTCGCGCAAACATCGGCTATCGTGCTGGCTATTGCATAGAACTGGACAGTCACAAAGGCTTTGCGGCATAGTCGCCGGGTTCTGACAACTGCACACAGATAACCAAGGAACAGCAAATGGCGACTCTACTGGTGCTGCACGGCCCCAACCTGAACTTGCTCGGCACCCGTGAACCGGGCACCTACGGCGCGACGACACTGGCGCAGATCAACCAGGACCTGGAACGCCGCGCCCGTGAAGCCGGCCATCATTTGCTGCACCTGCAAAGCAACGCCGAGTACGAATTGATCGACCGCATCCACGCTGCCCGCGGCGAAGGTGTGGACTTCATTCTGATCAATCCAGCAGCTTTTACGCATACAAGTGTCGCATTACGTGACGCGCTGCTGGCGGTGAGCATCCCATTCATCGAAGTGCATTTGTCTAACGTGCACAAACGCGAACCTTTCCGCCATCACTCTTACTTCTCCGACGTAGCGGTGGGAGTGATCTGCGGCCTTGGCGCCAGCGGTTATCGACTGGCCCTGGAGGCTGCACTAGAACAGCTTGAAACACAGGCAACGACTTGAACTACAAGCGTTAAACGCCCCTGACCGACCCTTGGGAGTTGATGATTCATGGATATCCGTAAAGTTAAGAAACTGATCGAACTGCTGGAAGAGTCCGGCATCGACGAGCTCGAGATCAAGGAAGGCGAAGAGTCCGTACGTATCAGCCGTCACAGCAAGACGCCGGCTCAGCAGTACTACGCACCTGCTCCAATGCACGCTCCGGCTGCCGCGCCTGCCGCTGCTGCTCCGGTTGCCGCAGCCGCTGCTCCGGCAGCACCGGCCGCCCCCGTCCTGAACGGCACCGTTGCCCGTTCGCCGATGGTCGGCACCTTCTATCGCAAATCTTCGCCATCCTCGCCTTCGTTCGTTGAAGTCGGCCAGACCGTGAAGAAAGGCGACACCCTGTGCATCGTCGAAGCCATGAAGATGATGAACCACATCGAAGCTGAAACCAGCGGTGTGATCGAATCCATCCTCGTCGAAGACGGCCAGCCGGTTGAGTACGACCAACCGCTGTTCACCATCGTTTGAACCGCGGAGAAACTTTGATGACTGCGAAGTTGGAAAAAGTTCTGATCGCCAACCGCGGTGAGATTGCCCTGCGGATCCTGCGGGCCTGCAAAGAGATGGGCATCAAGACTGTCGCCGTTTACTCCAAGGCTGACAAAGAATTGATGCACCTGGGCCTGGCAGACGAATCCGTCTGCATCGGTCCGGCCTCTGCCGCGCACTCTTACCTGCACATTCCGGCAATCATCGCCGCGGCCGAAGTGACTGGCGCTACCGCCATTCACCCGGGCTACGGTTTCCTTGCGGAAAACGCTGATTTTGCTGAACAGGTCGAGAACTCCGGCTTCGCCTTCATTGGCCCGAAAGCCGACACCATTCGCCTGATGGGCGACAAGGTATCGGCCAAGCACGCCATGATCGCTGCGGGCGTTCCAACCGTTCCGGGTTCCGATGGCCCACTGCCTGAAGACGAAGAAACTGCTCTGCGCATTGGTCGCGAAGTCGGTTACCCGGTGATCATCAAGGCCGCTGGCGGCGGTGGTGGTCGCGGCATGCGCGTTGTGCATAAAGAAGAAGACCTGATTTCTTTCGCAAAACTGACCCGCACCGAAGCTGGCGCGGCGTTCGGCAACCCGATGGTCTATCTGGAAAAATTCCTGACCAACCCACGTCACGTGGAAGTCCAGGTACTTTCCGACGGCCAGGGCCACGCCATCCATCTGGGCGACCGCGATTGCTCGCTGCAACGTCGTCACCAGAAGGTTCTCGAAGAAGCGCCGGCACCGGGCATCGACGAGAAAGCACGCCAGGAAGTCCTCGCTCGCTGCGTCAAGGCCTGCATCGACATCGGCTACCGTGGCGCCGGCACCTTCGAGTTCCTTTACGAGAACGGCCACTTCTACTTCATCGAGATGAACACTCGTGTCCAGGTAGAACACCCGGTTTCGGAAATGGTCACCGGCATCGACATCGTCAAGGAGATGCTCAGCATCGCCGCTGGCAACAAGTTGTCGTACACCCAGGACGACGTGGTGATCCGCGGTCACGCCCTGGAATGCCGAATCAACGCCGAAGACCCGAAAACGTTCATGCCTAGCCCGGGCACGGTCAAGCACTTCCACGCACCAGGCGGCAACGGCGTTCGCGTCGATTCGCACCTGTACAGTGGTTATGCCGTTCCGCCGAACTACGATTCGTTGATCGGCAAGCTGATCACCTACGGCGCAACCCGTGACGAAGCCATGGCGCGGATGCGCAATGCGCTGGACGAAATCGTTGTCGACGGGATCAAGACCAACATCCCGCTGCACCGCGACCTGGTCCGTGATGAAGGCTTCTGCAAAGGGGGCGTGAACATTCACTACCTCGAGCACAAGCTGGCTGGCGAGAAGCACTAAGCTTCGACCCGATCAACAAAGCCGCCTTCGGGCGGCTTTGTTGATTCTGGGCATTGCAACAGCCCTGTAGCAGCTGGCGAAGCCTGCGTTCGACTGCGAAGCAGTCGTGAAATCAAGCGATGCGGTGTTTCTGGAAGACCGCGCACTCAGGTTTTACGACTGCTTCGCAGCCGAACGCAGGCTCCGTCAGCTGCTACAGGTGCGCGTTGCAACATCGCTGCTGCGTTCGGAGCTACCTCACTCCCACAAAAGCCCCGCGCTCGCGTAAACTTGCGCGCTTCTCGCAGCCCGCTAGGCTGCAATCAATATTTTTCAAAGGTGCCCGCCATGCCTTGGCTGCAAGTCCGTCTCGCCATCAGCCCAGAACAAGCCGAAACCTACGAAGACGCTTTCCTTGAAGTGGGCGCCGTCTCGGTGACCTTCATGGACGCCGAAGATCAGCCGATCTTCGAGCCAGAACTCAACACCACCCCGTTGTGGTCGCACACGCACCTGCTGGCCCTGTTCGAAGGCGGCACCGAAGCCGGCCCGGTACTGGCCCACCTTGAGCTGCTGACCGGTAGCCCGCTGCCCGAGCATCACAGCGAAGTGATCGAAGACCAGGACTGGGAACGCAGCTGGATGGACGGTTTCCAGCCAATGCGTTTCGGCCAGCGCCTGTGGATCGTTCCAAGCTGGCATGCCGCGCCGGAGCCTGACGCCGTCAATCTGCTGCTGGACCCGGGCCTGGCGTTCGGCACCGGCACCCATCCGACCACCGCGTTGTGCCTGGAATGGCTCGATGGCCAGGACCTCAAAGACTGCAACGTGCTGGACTTTGGCTGCGGCTCGGGGATTCTGGCGATTGCCGCCCTGCTGCTGGGCGCCAAGGAAGCCGTTGGTACCGACATCGACGTGCAGGCCCTGGAAGCCTCGCGCGACAACGCCGGTCGCAACAACATCGACGACGCGCTGTTCCCGCTGTACCTGCCGCAAGATCTGCCGCAGGTGAAGGCTGACGTCTTGGTCGCCAACATCCTTGCCGGCCCGCTGGTTTCCCTGGCGCCGCAGTTGTCCAGCCTGGTCAAGTCCGGTGGTCGCCTGGCGCTGTCGGGCATTCTCGCCGAACAAGGCGAGGACGTTGCCGCCGCCTACGCTCAAGACTTCGATCTGGACCCGATTGCCAATCGCGATGGCTGGGTGCGCATCACCGGCCGTCGGCGCTAGAATGAACGCCTGCATAGACCGGATCGCCGCATGACCGACAGCTTCGTCACCCAGTGCCCGCATTGCCAAACCAGCTTCCGCGTCAGCCATGCTCAGTTGAGCGTGGCCCGAGGGGTGGTTCGTTGTGGCTCCTGCTTGCAGGTGTTCAACGCCGCCAAACAATTGCTGGACCAACGGGCCGACAAAGAAGCCGTCAAACCGGTAGCCCCAGCCATCGTCGAGCCGCCGGTACAGCGTGCCATCAGCCAAAAGCAATGGACCGCCTCGGAACTGGATCTGGACAGCCTGGACCTGGACAGCCTGGACCTCGACGAAGAGCTCGCCCGGCTCGAACAACGGGAAATCCAGCCGACCACCGAATTTGGCCGGCACCGCGAAGACGGCCTCAGCGCTCGACGCGATTCTATCGAGCACGATGAAGAACCCTGGTCCGACAGCCTCTTCAGTGAGTCGGCGGCCGACCGAGCACCACCCGTAGAAACCGAACAGCCACAAACAGACGCCGAACCGGGCAAACACTCGCGAACCGAGCCTTCGTTTTCGCTGGAACCGGTGGATCTGGACGATGAGAACCAGGTGCCCCATCTGCGCCTGCACGACCCACTCGACCCCCCTCTTAACCGCGACCGCCTGTCGGCGACCGAGACGCTCGACGACGACCTGCCCTCAGTCGAACCGTTGCGCAAACGTCGTGAGCGCAGCGAACCGGGTGTGCGCGCCGAAGTCCTGCAGGACCTGACCGACGACCCGCTGCAACTGGATTGGCAAAAACGTCGATCGCCCTGGGGCCGACGGCTGTTCTGGTTGCTGCTGGTCCTGCTCGGCGCCGCCGCGCTGGCGGGCCAATACATTGCCTACCACTTCGACGAACTGGCGCGTCAGGACCAATACCGCCCCTGGTTCCAGCAACTGTGCCCGCAAATCGGCTGCACGGTGCCCTCCAAAGTCGACATCGCCAAAATCAAAAGCAGCAACCTGGTGGTCCGCAGCCACCCGGACTTCAACGGCGCACTGGTGGTCGACGCGATCATCTACAACCGCGCCCCGTTCTCCCAGCCGTTCCCGCTGCTAGAGTTGCGCTTTGCCGACCTCAATGGCCACTTGATCGCCAGCCGTCGCTTCAAACCCGGCGAATACCTCAACGGCGATCTCGAAGGCATGGCCGAAATGCCGCCGCAAACACCGATCCACATCGCGCTGGACATTCTCGACCCAGGCGCCAAAGCGGTGAACTACAGCCTGAGTTTCCACTCCCCCGAGTGAATCGCATCACCGCTACAGGCTTGACGGCATATTTCTGACTGGGACCGCTCACACCAAACTGCGGGTAATAACAAAATAACTGTTCAGATTTTGTTCAATTCAGCCTTTATCCAGTCATCGAGAGCGGGTATCATGCCAACCCTTTTTCGAACTCTAATGATCCGGCCCCACAACAGGGAAGTCCTATGTCGGCGGTACGCATCGGTCCATACACATTGCAAAACGGCTTGATTCTCGCCCCGATGGCGGGAGTCACCGACCAACCCTTTCGTCAGCTGTGCAAGCGATTGGGTGCGGGGCTAGTAGTCTCGGAAATGGTCACCAGCGACATGAGTTTGTGGAACACCCGCAAGTCGCGGATGCGCATGATCCACGAAGGTGATCCCGAGCCACGCTCGGTACAGATCGCCGGTGGTGATGCGCAGATGCTGGCAGACGCAGCCCGGGCCAACGTCGAGCTGGGTGCTCAGATTATTGATATCAACATGGGCTGTCCGGCGAAGAAGGTCTGCAACAAGGCTGCCGGTTCCGCGCTGTTGAAGGATGAAGCATTGGTTACCGAGATCCTGCAGGCCGTCGTGGCTGCGGTGGATGTGCCGGTGACCCTGAAGATCCGCACTGGCTGGGACCGGGACAACAAGAACGGCCTGACGGTGGCGAAGATTGCCGAACAGGCAGGCATTACGGCGCTGGCGGTCCATGGCCGCACCCGTGCCGATTTGTACACCGGTGAAGCCGAGTACGACACCATTGCCGCGATCAAGCAGGCGGTGTCGATGCCGGTCTTCGCCAACGGCGATATCGACTCGCCCGAGAAGGCCCGGTACGTGCTCGACGCGACCGGTGCCGATGGCTTGTTGATTGGTCGGGCTGCCCAGGGGCGGCCGTGGATTTTTCGCGAGATCGAGCATTTCCTGCGTACCGGCGAGAAACTCCCGGCGCTTGAATTGATCGAGGTGGAACGCATTCTGCTAGAGCATCTGGCTGCCCTGCACGTCTTCTATGGCGATGTCATGGGTGTCCGTATCGCTCGAAAGCATGTGGGCTGGTATCTCGCAACCTTGCCGGGCGCCAGGGAGTTTCGCGCCCACTTCAATCGTTTGGATGGTACGGAAACACAATGCGCCAACGTTCGGGAGTTCTTCGCCGAACGTTACAAGAGCCTGACAGGGGACGGAGAAGGGGTGGCCGCATGACGATGATGACCGAGACTTTAGTGAGTGGAACAACACCCGTGAGCGACAACGTGAATTTGAAACAGCACCTCAATACGCCCAGCGAAGAAGGTCAGACCCTTCGCGGGAGTGTCGAGAAGGCGCTGCACAATTATTTCGCCCACCTTGAGGGCGCTGCCGTCACGGATGTGTACAACCTGGTGCTCTCCGAAGTCGAGGCTCCCCTGCTCGAGTGCGTGATGAACTACGTCAAGGGCAACCAGACCAAGGCCAGCGAGCTGCTCGGGCTCAATCGAGGCACGCTGCGCAAGAAACTCAAGCAGTACGATTTGCTGTAAGCATTCAATCAAACCAGAAAGGCGCCCGCGTAAAACCGGTCGCCTTTTTTGCTGACTCCTTTGCTTTTGATGGAAATTGAAATGACCGACCAGACTACCCGCCTGCCGATCCGCCGCGCCTTGATCAGCGTTTCCGACAAGACCGGGATCCTCGAATTCGCCAAAGAGCTTGAAACCCTGGGCGTTGAGATCCTTTCTACCGGCGGGACGTTCAAGCTGCTGCGTGACAACGGCGTTGCCGCAGTGGAAGTCGCGGACTACACCGGTTTCGCAGAAATGATGGACGGTCGGGTGAAAACCCTGCACCCGAAAATCCACGGCGGGATCCTCGGTCGTCGCGGTATCGACGACGCGATCATGAACGAGCACGGCATCAAGCCGATCGATCTGGTCGCGGTCAACCTGTACCCGTTCGAAGCCACCATCAACAAGCCAGGCTGCGACCTGCCGACGGCGATCGAGAACATCGACATTGGCGGTCCGACCATGGTCCGCTCGGCAGCAAAAAACCACAAAGACGTGGCCATCGTGGTGAATGCCAGCGATTACGCCAATGTCCTGGAAAGCCTGAAAGCAGGCGGCCTGACCTACGCTCAGCGTTTCGACCTGATGCTCAAGGCGTTCGAACACACCGCCGCCTACGACGGCATGATCGCCAACTACATGGGCACTGTGAACCAGGCGGCTGACACCCTCAGCACAGAAGGTCGTAGCGAATTCCCGCGCACCTTCAACAGCCAGTTCATCAAGGCTCAGGAAATGCGCTACGGCGAGAACCCGCACCAGAGCGCGGCGTTCTACGTGGAAGCCAAGCCTGCCGAAGTGGGCATCGCCACCGCGACCCAACTGCAAGGCAAAGAATTGTCGTACAACAACGTGGCCGACACCGACGCCGCGCTGGAATGCGTGAAGAGCTTCGTCAAGCCAGCCTGCGTGATCGTCAAGCACGCCAACCCGTGCGGCGTTGCCGTAAGCCCGGACGCTGAAGGCGGTATCCGTCAGGCCTACGAACTGGCTTACGCCACCGACACCGAATCGGCCTTCGGCGGCATCATCGCCTTCAACCGTGAACTGGATGCCGAGACCGCCAAAGCCATCGTCGAGCGTCAGTTCGTCGAAGTGATCATCGCCCCGAGCGTCAGCGAAGAAGCTCGCGCCATTGTCGCCGCCAAGGCCAACGTGCGCCTGCTGGCCTGCGGCGAATGGTCGGCTGATCGCGCCGCTGCCTGGGACTACAAGCGCGTCAACGGTGGCCTGTTGGTACAGAGCCGCGACATCGGCATGATCGGCGCCGACGACCTGAAAGTCGTGACCAAACGCGCACCSACCGAACAGGAAATCCACGACCTGATCTTCGCCTGGAAAGTCGCCAAGTACGTCAAGTCCAACGCCATCGTCTACGCCAAGAACCGCCAGACCATCGGTGTCGGCGCTGGCCAGATGAGCCGTGTGAACTCCGCCCGAATCGCTGCGATCAAGGCTGAGCATGCCGGCTTGCAAGTCGCCGGTTCGGTCATGGCATCGGACGCTTTCTTCCCGTTCCGCGACGGTCTGGACAACGCGGCCAAGGTGGGTATCACTGCGGTGATCCAGCCAGGCGGCTCGATGCGTGACAACGAAGTGATTGCAGCAGCCGACGAGGCTGGCATCGCGATGGTCTTTACTGGCATGCGCCACTTCCGTCACTAAGCGAAACGCGGTCGGTGTAGCAGCTGCCGTCAGGCTGCGTCCGGCCGCGAAACGGTCGTAATCGATTTATCGCCGGAAGGTCGTTCCGACCTTAACGCAGCCTTCGGCAGCTGCTACAGGGGTTGTGCCGCTCTCTAGTGCCAACCCTTCACAGAATTAGCGTCATCCGAGGTTTTTGAAATGAATGTTTTGATCATTGGCAGCGGTGGCCGTGAACACGCCCTGGCCTGGAAAGTGGCTCAGGATCCGCGCGTGCAGAAAGTATTCGTCGCGCCCGGCAACGCCGGCACCGCCATCGAAGCCAAGTGCGAAAACGTCGCTATCGATGTTCTGGCCCTTGAGCAACTGGCCGACTTTGCCGAGAAAAACGTTTCCCTGACCATCGTCGGCCCGGAAGTGCCGCTGGTGGCAGGCGTGGTCGATCTGTTCCGCAGCCGTGGCCTTGACTGCTTCGGCCCGACCGCTGGCGCCGCTCAGCTGGAAGGTTCGAAAGCCTTCACCAAAGACTTCCTGGCGCGCCACAAGATCCCGACCGCCGACTACCAGAACTTCACCGAGATCGAGCCAGCCCTGGCTTATCTGCGTGAAAAAGGCGCACCGATCGTGATCAAGGCCGACGGCCTGGCCGCCGGTAAAGGCGTCATCGTTGCCATGACCCTGGCCGAAGCCGAAGACGCCGTGCGCGACATGCTCGCAGGCAACGCGTTTGGCGAAGCGGGCTCGCGCGTCGTGATCGAAGAATTCCTGGATGGCGAAGAAGCCAGCTTCATCGTCATGGTCGACGGCAAGAACGTACTGCCAATGGCCACCAGCCAGGACCACAAGCGCGTCGGCGACGGCGACACCGGTCCGAACACCGGCGGCATGGGCGCTTACTCCCCTGCCCCGGTCGTGACCAGCGAGGTGCATCAGCGCGTCATGGACCTGGTGATCTGGCCGACCGTTCGCGGCATGGCCGATGAAGGCAACGTCTACACAGGCTTCCTGTATGCAGGCCTGATGATCGACAAGGCTGGTAATCCAAAAGTCATCGAGTTCAACTGCCGTTTCGGCGATCCTGAGACCCAGCCGGTAATGCTGCGCTTGCAGTCGAGCCTGGTCTTGCTGGTTGAGGCCGCTCTGGCACAAGCGCTGGACAAGGTCGAAGCGCAGTGGGATCCACGTCCGAGCGTCGGTATCGTGCTCGCCGCTGGCGGTTATCCGGGTGATTACGCCAAAGGCGTGGCCATCAACGGTCTGGATGCAGCCGCCGCCCTGGAAGGTAAAGTCTTCCACGCGGGCACTGCACTCAAGGACGGTCAAGTCGTGACAGCCGGTGGCCGGGTGCTCTGCGCAACCGCCATGGGCGCCAGCGTCGATGCGGCTCAACAGCAGGCTTACAAACTGGCGGCTAAAATCGATTGGGAAGGCTGCTTCTACCGCAAGGACATTGGCTACCGAGCCATTGCCCGTGAACGTGGCGAAAGCCAGGAATAAGGCCATTCATTTGGCCGGGCAAGGGCCGCTGGTCCTTGCCGCACTATTCCGGCACCGCGCATAGTTATAATCTGGCATCAACCTACGAAGGGATTTCGCCGTGCGCTGGCTCAGGATTGCCATAAGTCTTACCGTCACGCTGCTGACCCTGCTCTGCATGCTCCCGGCCCAGGCCGCGCAAGGCAGTGGTTGGGCGGTATTGCTCGACGAACAGGGCGACCTGCAGCTTAGCGACATCCGTTCCGCTCGCTACACCAATCAATTCAGTCCCATCGAACTCGAGCGCCTCACGGCGGCCGAGCCCGATGGTGCGTTGTGGCTGCGTTTCAGGCTGGCCCCCGGCAAGCATGAACAATTGCTGCGGTTGTTCGCCCCCGATCTGTCGGCACTCAATCTGTATGTACTCGACGGCGACAAGCTGATCGATCAATTGAACACCGGCACCAGGCAACCCCAGGCTAATCGCCCCCTGCCCAACAGCGACTTCATGTTGCCGCTGCCGMAAAGTGACAACACCCTCGACGTCTACCTGCGGCTGGTCTCTGAACACCAGTTACGACCTTATATCACCCTGCAATCGGCGGTCATGACCGCGGCCGATCAGAACCAGACGTTGATCTACGGCCTGCTGTTCGGCTGCATCAGCATGCTGATCCTGCACAACTTCGTCCGCTACGCCTACACACGCTCGCGCAGCAGCCTTTGGCTGGCCTGGTGTGAAGGGTTGTTGATGCTCAGCCTGCTGTTGCTGCTGAACCTGGCCGGCCCATGGTTACCCGACTGGCACGCCATCCAGACGCCGGGCGCCTACCTCGCGTTACTGCTGACCGCGCCGAGCGGCCTGATGTTCGCCTACCGCTTCTTTACCCCGCTCGGCCCGCACCCGCTGAACAAATTGTTGCTGGCGGACATTCTGTTCATTGTCGTCTGCGGCTTGTTGCTGTTGTTCGTCAACACACTGCCGCTGAACATCATCACCTACGTCTTGGTGGCTCTGGCCGGCTTGAGCATGTTGTTCGTCAGCGCCTATCACTGGCAAAAAGGTTATCGYCCGGCACGCTTTTTCGTCGCGGCCATGGTGGTGTTCAACATTGGCGCACTGGTCATCCTGCCCGCGCTGCTGGGACTGACTCAGCTCGCACCGCAAGATCTGATCATCACCCTGTTGGTGGTTATCTGTATCAGCGGCCTGCTGATGAGCATCGCCCTGAGTGAACGTCAGCGCCGCATCACCGAAGACCGCTTCAGCGTCAGCCGTGACCTGGCCGCCAGCAACGCCGAAATCAATGCAAAAGCCGAGTTCCTGGCGAAAATCAGCCATGAAATCCGCACCCCCATGAACGGTGTACTGGGCATGACCGAACTGTTGTTGGGCACGCCCCTGTCGGTCAAGCAACGCGACTATGTGCAAACCATCCACAGCGCCGGCAATGAGCTGCTGACCTTGATCAACGAGATACTCGACATCTCCAAGCTCGAGTCAGGGCAGATCGAACTGGACGACGTGCAGTTCGACCTCAACGCCTTGATCGAAGACTGCATGAGTATCTTCCGCGCCAAGGCCGAGCAGCAGAATGTCGAGCTGATCAGCTTTATCCAGCCGCAAGTACCGCGCGTCATCAGTGGCGACCCTACACGCCTGCGTCAGACCCTGCTGAGCCTGCTGGAAAACGCGCTGAAGAAAACCGACGAAGGCGAAATCCTGATCGTTGTCGCCCTCGATGAACGCAGTGCAAAACCGCGACTGCGCATTGCGGTGCAGGACAGCGGTGTGCCGATGGAGGCAGAAGAGCGCGATGCCCTGATGCACGCCGAACTGCACAGCAAGCACTTCCTTTCGGCAACGAGTCTGGGCGGCAATTTGGGGCTGGTGATCGCCCGTCAACTGATCCGCCTGATGCAGGGCGAGTTCGGCATCAAGACCGGCGCCAACCAGGGCAGCACCTTGTGGCTGACGCTGCCCCTGGACCCGGACCGGCTTGAACACCCGACCTCTGACCTCGACGGACCGCTGCAAGGCGCGCGCGTGCTGGTGGTGGACGATAACGACACTTGCCGCAAGGTGCTGGTGCAGCAATGCAGTGCCTGGGGCCTGAACGTCAGCGCCGTGCCGTCCGGCAAGGAAGCCCTGGCACTACTGCGCACCAAGGCTCACTTGCGCGATTACTTCGACGTGGTCCTGCTGGACCAGAACATGCCTGGCATGACCGGCATGCAACTGGCGGCCAAGATCAAGGAAGACCCGAGCCTCAATCACGACATTCTGCTGATCATGCTGACCGGCATCAGCAATGCACCGAGCAAGATCATTGCACGCAACAGCGGGATCAAACGCATCCTCGCCAAGCCCGTGGCCGGCTATACCCTCAAGACCACCCTCGCGGACGAACTGAGTCAGYGCAACAAAGGCCCGGCCGCTTCGCATCACCTGTCGCCCGGCTCGGCGCTTCCGGTCAAGGTTCCGAGCGATTTCCGCATCCTGGTGGCCGAGGACAACACGATCTCGACCAAGGTAATTCGCGGCATGCTCGGCAAGCTCAACCTGCAACCAGACACCGCCAGCAATGGTGAAGAGGCGTTGCAGGCGATGAAAGCCCAACGCTACGACCTGGTGTTGATGGACTGCGAAATGCCGATTCTCGATGGTTTCTCTGCCACCCAGCAACTACGCGCCTGGGAAGTCGGCAATCAACGCACACGCACCCCCGTGGTGGCATTGACCGCGCATATCCTCGCCGAGCACAAAGAGCGTGCGCGCCAGGCCGGTATGGACGGGCATATGGCCAAGCCGGTCGAACTGTCGCAGTTGCGTGACCTGATCGAGCATTGGGTTGCCCAGCGTGATCAGCAGAATCGGGCAACAGTCCAGCCTTCCTGAGCCGACAGACTGCGCATCGCCTGATAGACTCCCTCGACGTCCCTAGCCAGTGAGCTCGCACCATGCTCCAAGAGTTATTCAGCGTTTACCTGAAGATGCTGGTGCTCTACAGCCCATTCTTCGTGTTGTCCTGCTTCATCAGCTTGACTCGCGGTTACTCGCGCAAAGAACAACGACGCCTGGCCTGGAAAGTGGCCATCGCCACGCTGGTGTCGAGCGTCTTGCTGTACTTGTTCGGGCGGGTGATTTTCACTGTGTTCGGCATCACCGTGGACGCGTTCCGCATCGGTGCCGGCAGCGTGTTGTTCATTTCGGCGCTGGGCATGGCCCAAGGCAAGTCGGCGGTGCAAACCGACAACGTGCAGCAGGACGTGACCATCGTCCCGCTGACCATTCCCCTGACAGTCGGCCCCGGTACCATCGGTGCATTGCTGGTGATGGGCATCGGCCAGCCGCATTGGGACGACAAACTCACGGCGATTCTCAGTATTGCCCTGGCCAGTTTCACCGTGGGCGTCGTGCTTTATCTGTCCAACCACATCGAGAGGATTCTTGGCGATCAGGGGTTGCAGATCGTCAGCCGGCTAATGGGGTTGTTCGTCTGCGCACTGGCCGCGCAAATCATCTTTACCGGGGTGAAGGGCTACCTGGTGCCCTGACCTTCAAGGCCGCAGAGTCGAAAAAACCTGCGGCCTTGTGTCAACCGGACTCAGCTCAACCCGTTGCCCGAAACCTCCTCTGCGGTCGGCAGATCGATTCGCTGATCCGGTACAACCTCGCTCAACAAGACGTTGTCCTCGTTACCGAGCTTGATCAGCAACGCTTTCACCAACGCGGACACGGCAAAGGATCGATACCCTTCTACGGCCAGGAACACTTCGCCCTGCAAGGTGACGTCCGCCGAGAACACGTCGCGAAAGATCAGGCTGTGCCCACAGTCGGGATCGACAATGACCAAGTGTTCCTGAACCTTGCTCAGCGTCAGTTTCTCCGTGTTGTCCAGCGCCCAGATCAACTTGCCGGGAATTGACGCCTCACGTCCCGGTAGTGCCCGGCAATCGACAACGACCGACTCCAACCTGAACCACACAGCCTTCGACAAGCAGTAAGTAACGGCCCCCTGGCCCAGTCGAAGGACCAACGTGTGCACGTCGTCGGGAATCAACGGCATCAGGTCACTGACGGTCATCTGCCCTTCGAGGGTCAGCACTTCAGCATTGCGCTGAACATAACGCACGGGGCCGGCCTGCTCCTTGCCCGGGTAGGTATGCAGCAGCCCGTCCTTGCGCTCATGAAGCAACACATTGATTTGCTGCTGTGTCCCCAACAGTTCGAAGTCGTCGGTATTCGAAGCTTTCGAAACCCGAATCAATCGGCCGGTTTCAGACACATACCATTGCAGGCTGTCGGGTGCCTCAACCGCAAGGAACGCCGCGTGCCGGTGGTTTTCGACCAGCCTCTTGAGACCGTCTTGCAACGGCGCGGTCTGAACAGCCACCCATTGGCTATCAACGCCCGTGATCAACACCGACTCCTGATAGCGCAACTCCACGTTGATCCCTTCAAGCGTCGTAGCGCGAAGTCCTGCGCCTGCTGCTGTTACTTCGGCAAACCGCCAGGGCCCCCACTCTCGCACCGGTGCCGGTATCACGCCGGCCTGCAACAATTGCAAATCCTGGCCAAATGCACTGTCGAGTTGCACAGGATCGATAAAGCCCTGACGGTAAATTTCACCGGTGGACAGCGCCAGCAACCAGGCTGCGCTGCTGTCCGGCGTAACGCTCAGCAAGCGTACTTCCTCGCCACGTCCCAGATCGGATAACAGCAGCCGATCGTTCACGTACCAGGCGCTTAACCGGGCATGGTCGTGCAAGTGGCTCAAGCCCACGATGGCAAAACTCGCGACGGGGTATTGGTCGGCCACGCTGTCCAGCGCCAGCCACCAACGTGCTCGATCCTTGAGCCAGTCATCGGTCACCCCACCCAACTGCAGGCGACCGTCGGTAGTCACATTGAAAAACAGACCTTTATCTGTCAGCGCCAGATATTCCTCTTCAATGGCAACCACATTCACCAGCCCTTCGGGTTCAATCTGTTCAACAGACCAGGCCCCGTTGATTCGTTGCTGGCGTGACAGATGCCCGGCAGCCTTGTCGTAGACGACGAACACATCCCCCTCATTATTCGTGGGCGGGACAAGCGTGAGCTCTTTGAGATTTTTGATGGAATCCGGCCAGCCTCGCTCCCGGTGTCGCGGCGCGGCAGGGCGGACAATCAGGCGGTCACTGCGGCGAATCCAGGCCAGGTCGCGCAGCGTCGAATCCACCTTCCAGCAAATCGAGACGTACGCCGCTGGCTGCCAGTCGACAGTGGTTACCACACCGTTTGCCGGCACAGGCGCAAACACAACATGCCCTCCCAATACCTGAGCCCAGTCGCCGAGTGTCTCGCACTTGCTCACGACCGCTGCCAGCGTCGGGTCCAGGTCGCGCGTCATCGAACTCAAGAACAGTTCGCCGTCATGCAGCTGGTAGACAAACTCATCCACCGTCCGGTCTATACGAGTGACCGTCTGCACGATAGTGATTACCCCATGTGTCGCTTCCTGGCAGTGGGTAATGAGGCTATCGGCAGCCTCGGCGAGCAACAGCCGGTAACGTCGGTGGAGCAGGCCAGTCACTGCGTTGACTTGCCAGACAAGGTAATTCAGCGGGTGATAGAAATACGCATACCCATCGACCACCGCGCCCAATAATGCCCCATCGGCCTCCCCCGGATCATCATCACGAAAATACAGAAAGCGATCGACAGCCGAGTCATACCAGGCGGTCGTAAACCTGGGTTCATCGGGTTTTTCGAACGGGACCGGAAACTGATGTACCGGCGTGTAGGGCATGCCCAGGCGATGCGCTCGGGCCAACGTCTTGAAGTGATCCTGCAATGCCTGGGCATCCATGCCCGGGGTCGCGTCCTGCTCGATAACCATCAACGTCAACTGGGTGAAGTCGACCTTGAACACTTGATCCTTGCCGATTTTTATCAGGACTTCATTGCGTCCCCTGCCGCTCAACTCAACGTTGATTGAACCAATAAAGAGTTCGCCAAAACGCTCCACTCGAACATCGCTTTCCTTCGCCCACGAGGCTTGCAGCAACCAACGCGAGGCCTCCTGGCTCGGCGACTCCAGTTCGATCTTCACCCCGGGATTGAGCACCAGCGAGCAGTTCGCCCCTGCGCCTTCGATTTTATAAGTGATCTTGTCGTGCCACGATGTCGGCAGCGCAGGCACCACCAGCGTGCGTGCGATTGCGTCCAGCCGAACATTGATCATCGTGGGCTGATAGACCGGGCTCAGGCGATAGACAATGTAGTCACCGGGAAACGAATAGAACGAGAACAGAAACAGACGCGTGCCATCCGGTGTCCTCTTCTCGAGGCGACGCGCCGTATCAAACCCGACGCTGTGGCGCAGTGTCGAAAAGGGCAGCCATTTGTATTCATAGCCGTAAACCGTTTTAGGCGTGCACGGCAGCACGATGGCCTGACCCGCAGCGGGTGCAAACGCGGCGCGCCCTGGCAAACCGAGTTCACGACGAATATCAATCGTTCGCTCGTAATCCACATCAAAGTCAGGGACCCCGAAATGATCACGCAGGGGGAACAGTTCAGGGCTGCCGAACGCCAGGGTGCGGGCCTTCAGGTCCAACGTCTGGAAGACCAGGGCCGATTGAGGCAGCCACGCGCTGGCGGCCTCATCGAACCGATAACCGCCTTCGCGATGCGCACGTTCCAACCCGTCAAAAAACAATCCGACTTGTTTGACCTCTTCGGCAATCACGGCAAAACCTTGTGCGAGCGCTGCCGCACCAATCGCCAGGCCACCCAGAATCACACCGGCACCACCCAGCACCGCGGCCGCTGTACTCGCCCCCACCACCCCGGCACCAATTCCGGCCCCTGCCAGCATTACGCTGGCGGAATCGAATGCCAGTTGAGTACCGTATTGCGCGCGCTCGACGTCGTTTTCGGCCGTGGATAACTGATAGATATCGAAACCTGCGTTGGCCAGGCCCAACACCGCACCCACGCCTTCATTGGCGACATGGCCCAAGGCCTCGCTCACCACCGGCGCACAGGTTTGAGCGATCACCTTCTCTTCAGCCAGCGCTTGTCGCACCAGTTTGACCAGCCCAAGAACATCGACCGCATTGCCATGTACCAACTGCGCGTAATTGACGTAAGCGTGCAACCGAACGGCCATCGTCAACGGTTTTCCAGCACCTTCCTGGTTGCGCAACGCGTTCATCAGCGCCTGGATGGTGAACCCTGCGTTCAAGGTATGGACGCTGCCGGCGCCCGTCGGGTCCAGCTCATTGACCGGCGCCCGGGGTTTTGTCGCCAGCGTCGAGAATTGCTCTGACAAATAGGTTTTGATGCGCAGCAAGCGCTGATCGTTAGTGATGACTTGTACCAGGTGCTCGGGCTTTTCGGGATCGATCAGGCTCAAGCGATACTCGCCGACCGGGGTAATTTCCAACGTCTCGAATAACGGGACAAGCCTCTGCGCCAGCTGATTTTTTTCCAGAAGCTCAGTGGTCGCCTCGCGTATCTGCTGGCTCCAGCCATAGCTGTCGAGTTCCAACAGACTGCTGCCCAGACGCGGATTACTCATCAGCGAGTCGCCGTGAGCACTGGCCAGGCGCTGCCTGAGTGCAGGCAATGTCTGCTCCTTCAACGGGCCGGGTTGCAGCAATTCCGACACACGAATACCGGAAGGCAACGCCGTTTCGGACAGGCGTGTACCGTCCACCTCGATCAGGTCAAACGTTGGCCGCAAGGCGTCGCCATAGGCGGCGTACTGTTTGGCCATTTCATGTTCCAGAAAGAACTGCTCCAACGCTTCGCGAAACAGCAGTGGTTGCTCAAACTCGAACACACCGAAGTTCGGATCGTAGAAGTGATAGAGGCCGCGCTCGCCGACAAAGGTTTTCGCCACCAGCATCGAGTGGTTATTGGAGTTGAGCATCAAGGTGCTGGTGGACGTCTTGGTTTCCAGTAGCGCCACCACCTGCGCCACGTCAGAACGAGCGAGGGAGGTACCCACCTCGTTGAGTTGCACGCCGCGCATTTCTTCCACCGCGTTCAGAAAGACCGCGGAGTCGTTTTCCTTTGGATCAATGACCCCAAGGTAGAAACGTTCGCGCAGGGTATTGGCGGCGGCAGGGCTGTGTACCAGCGCCGCGGCCATCGCCAGTGCCAATGGATAACAACGGCCACCCACCCGCTCACCGGCCCCCTGTAACAACAAATCCTGTGGCACCAGTTTCGTCGTACCCGCCTGGAAACTTTCCAGAACAATCCCCACTCGCTCGACAACCCGGTCACGAAATTCAAGCTTCGCGACCTCTTGGATTCGGGCGACGTTCTGCCCCCATTGGCGCAAGGTCAACGGTTGCGCGAGGGCATTTTTCTTGAGTTCCAGTGCGTGCTCAAAGAACGCTGGCGGTTCGCCGGGAGCGCTATTCATTCCCGCCAGGAAGGCCGGCGAATTGTGTTTGAAGAGTTGACGCTCAATGGCCGCATAACGTCCCGAAACGCCCAGTTCGCGAACGGTGTTGGCCAGGTTATCGAGTTCGGCACTCAGCGCCTCGAAGCTACGGTTATCCAGTGCCTTGGCGCCCAATAAAGCACCGAGCAAGAGTCGCTGCGCGGGGCTCAATTGCGCCGTCAGGAGCGAGCCGCTGGCAATGGCGGTCAAGGCTTCATCGATGGATAAACGTTGCGTCTTTGTGTCGCTCAGCGAAGCCGGAGGCAGCGCTTTTCCGTCCTGGGCGATGATCGATTGCCGGTCATCAAAGCTCAACGGCACGGCCTTTTCAAACGTCAGCTCATCGCTGCGCTGTTCATTCATCGCCTGCAGAAACGGCTCACCCAGTTCATCAGCCAAGCGCTGTAACAGGTCGGTCGACAACACATGGCGCCCCTCGATGACCGGCCAGCCTTCCTCGAAATCAATGGTCTGGTACTTGAGCAGTTCCCCCATGTCACCCATGAAACGGTTTTTGAATCGCCCCTCCTGCCAGCGCTTTTGCTCACTGGCGAGCCATTGGGAGGTGTCACTCGTGTTCTCTTTCCAGGAGTGATCCAGCTCCTCCTCGGTCGACCGGTTGACGGTCGCGATGGGGGCAATGGCAACGTCGCCTCGCCAGGCTACAGCCGCCTGTGGGGTGAAGTGCATTCTGACGTAGGCGGTGACCGCATCACGTATCGCAGCCGGCCCGGTCAGGTAGATCGTCACTTCGCTCTGGGGGCGAATCCCGTCGCTGTAATAGGTGGCGGCTGCTTCTGTCAGAAAAGCGAGCGACAACTCTTCTTCCATCGGAAGTTCGCCCAAGGAACCGAATCTGTTCTCGACGACCTCTCGCGCAACACCGCTCATGGCCTCGGCGTCGATAAACGCTACCTTTCTCTGCAAGGCCAACCGGGTCGTGGCATCGACTATTTCATAGTTGAGCCTGAAACGTTCGATCACGGCGCTCAGCATCGCCGACCCGGGATGAGCCATGATGAATGCATTACTCAAACTGCTTTGTTCGGCGACGGCTCGCAGTCCGTCCGGACGCACCAGACGCTCTGCCGGCGGGCGAAAAACGCTGTTCAACGCCGGATGACTTTTGGCAAAACGTTCCAGCGCCGGAAGATGCTCCTCGGGAATCACCTGGGCATAGTTTGTGTACCTGCTACGCAGCGCCTGGCGACCCGGCATCCATTCGGGATTGTGATCCAGCAACAATTGCAGGACGCCCAGACGCGCATCGGGGGCAAATTGGCTGATGTCCACCTCGCCCAGGATGTTCGGAAGAGGCGGCAGGTTATCGACATCCGCGTAACTGCCTCCTTCAGCCATCAAGGCCTCGACGCGGACCACATCGGAAGCCGCGGCAAAGTTGCCGCGCAGGCTGATCTCTCGATCGTAGATAGCCTGCAAGCGCAGCGGTGTGGCCTTGCTGGCCAGGTCACGAAGTTCAAGAGCACCCTCGACCAGTGCCGAAAGACTCTCACTGTTTTTGACCTTCAAGGCTTTCAAGTGCGCTTCGTGCTGCCCATAAGCGCGGACCAGCAGATCAATGCGAGCATCGTCGGCTTTCTCGCCGCGACTTACAGCGTTGGTGATATGCGCGCTCATCTGTTGCTTGAGGACAATCGCTCGCTCTTCGTACTTGTCACCCAGTTCAAGCGCGGTCTCGCTGGTCGCCCCACCCTTAATCATCGCATCAGCCTTGGCGGCCTCGACAATAATCCGGTTGGTCTCGTAGGCCAGCAACGCGTCACTGTCATACCAGAGTTTGAGGTTATAGCCTTCCCCCGCGAGGGCCTGTTTCCAGACATTGATGTAATCGCGCTGAATATCCCCAATGCCACCGCCTAGCCATACAAAGTGCAGGTTTTTCGGCACTTCGGTGGCGGCGACCGTTAATTGTTTAACACTGTTGGACAAACGCGCCTGAAAACTTTCAACGCGGTTGAGAATGTTCGTCAGGGTGGGGGACTGACCTTCACCAGGTTCCGCCGGCACCTTTACTTCCGCCGAACGTCGGCGTCGCCTCGAGGGTTTTGCAAACGACCCCAATGCCTGGATCAGCAGCCCGAGTGGCGCACGCATCCGTGGAAAATCGAGTTGACCAATACAACCGAAGTAATAGCGAAATACCGCGTCGTATTCATCAGTCCCTTTATGATCATGTAATGCCTGTTCAAGATCAGACAACTTGAAAAGATCGATGAAACTTACATACCCATCAGTACGACGCTTATCTTGCTCATGCATAAACACACTTCCTTGTAGAGTAACAATTGACGATTTTATTAAAACGTTAAATCAACACTAACCGAATTGATTTTTCGCCTCAAAAAACAAAACAGACAATTGATTACCAACAAAACATTCAGAAATGCGAAAACCGCAACAACAACCCGCCGCACCGGCAATTAAAAACATTAACTTACAGCCGCACTTTTAATAACAGTGTTGCAAGAGATTGATATTGATTAAACAGCAGCCGATAGAGTGCGGCCTCAGGATGAGGCCGCTGACTGTTATGAAGTTGGCTTGTCGCCATACCAGCGCGGCGTATACACCCACTCGCCACCCTCGGCACGCGGGAACACACAGGTGGTGGAGGAGCCGATCAGCACCATCGTGCGCATGTCCACTTGATCCGGGGTCAATAGCCCCAGCGTGGTGACGCGCAAGGTCTGGCCCGGACGCCCGATGTCTCGTCCCAACACCACCGGCGTTTGCGCGGTGCGGTGTTGCGCGACGATCTCCAGTGCCCGCCCCAACTGCCAGGGACGCGAACGGGAGATCGGGTTGTAGAACGCCAGCGCCAGGTCCGCCTGAGACGCCAGGTCCAGACGTTTCTCGATGATTGCCCAAGGCTTGAGGTTGTCCGACAGGGACATCACGCAGAAGTCGTGCCCCAACGGCGCGCCGGCCTGAGCCGCGGTTGCCAGGGAAGCAGAAACACCCGGAAGGATCTCCAGATCAACGCTGTGCCATGTGGGCTCATTCGATTCGTGTAGCGCTTCGAGCACCGCGGCCGCCATGGCGAACACGCCGGGATCGCCGGACGAGACGACCACCACCGAACGCCCCTGGGCTGCCAGTTCAAACGCATGGCGAGCGCGCTGCATTTCCTCACGGTTATCGGTGCAGTGCAGCACCTGATCGTCGCGAAACCGGCCGGCCATGCGCACGTAGGTTTCATAACCGAGCACATCATTGGCACGCGCCAGTTCGGCCTTGACCGCCGGCACCATCAGTTCGGCGGCGCCAGGGCCCAGGCCGATCACCGCCAGACGACCGCGCGCACGACCGATGCGGGCGGGGTCCAGCGGTTGGCTGGCCACTGCAATAGCAAGACCCAAGTCCGCCGAAACGACGGCAGCGTCCGGCACGCTGTGGCGGGCCAGTTCGCCGACGCTGCCGCTGAACGTCGCAAAACGCAGCGGCACGCCCAGTTCAAGCGCCGCTTCACGCAAGGCCGGGTTGGCCATGTGCCGCTCGCTGGCCACCAGGCACGCCAGCGATTGCACGGCGATGTTCGCCTGATGCAGCGCCGCGCGAATCGCATTCGGCAGCTCCGCCACATCGCCATTCACCGCCACCAGCACGCTGCGCGGGTAGATCAGCAATTCATTAGCCGCAGGCAGGCGCTCGGCACTGCCAACGTGAATCGACAACTGCGCCTGCGGATCCTCGGGCAATTGCGCCTGCGCCAACCATGGCGCCGCGCCTTCGATGCGCACGCTCTGGCCGGCGAGTAAATCCGAGACAAAGCGTTTACCCAGTTCCAGATCACCCAACGCGTAACCACTTGGCGGATTGAGCAGGCAGGTGCCAAAGCGCAATTCACCGCTGGTGGTAATCGCTGCCGCAACGTCGAGACCGTCAGCGATCTCCCGGGCCATGACGTTCACACCACCGAGCCCGCCGAGCAGCGGCACCACGGCGCTGCCGTCTTCGGCCACCGCCAGCACCGGCGGCTCGGCGCCTTTTTCGAGCAACAACGGTGCGAGCGTGCGAATGACAATGCCCGCCGCACACAGGGCGATGATCGGCGTGTCCTGTTGATAGAACTCACGCAAGGTTGCGCCGAACTCGTGATAGACACGGTCTGCGCCTTCAACCCGTTCAGCCAGGCCGTGGATCAATGCGCCGGGGTAAACCTGCTGAATCTTGCGCGCGGTCGCAAGGCTGCCGTTGCCCAGAATGACAATCGCCGGAACGGGACGGGCCATCAGCCTTGCCACCGTTCGCCGGGCACGATAATCAGCGAGAAGTACGGCGAGGACATCGGCTCGACCTCATTGAGCGGCACTATTTTCTGATTGGCCATGGTCGCGCGTTCGACGTACAGCGCGCGGTCTGCCAGACCGAGTTCTTCGAGCACCTGACGGACCTTGGGGAAATTGCGCCCCAGCTTCATGATCACCGCCGCATCGGCATCGGCCAGCCGACGCTTGAGGTCGTCGTGAGGCAGCACACCGGACAGCACCGACAAACTCTGATTGCGGTACACCAGCGGCGCGCCCAGCACCGAAGCGCCGCCGAGCATCGAGCAGACACCCGGCACGACTTCGGCTTCATAGCGCTCGGCCAGTCGATCGTGCAGGTACATGTAAGAGCCGTAGAAGAACGGATCACCTTCGCAGATCACCGCGACGTCACGGCCCGCGTCCAGATGCGCGGCGAGTTCTTCGCCGGCCGCATCATAGAAATCGCTGATCACTTGCTCATAGGACAGCGGTGCCGGCAATGCCTCGGTGGTTACCGGGTACACCAACGGCAGCAGCGTTTGTGCGTCTTGCAGATGCGCTTCGATGATGCCGAAGGCATTGCCCTTTTTGCCCTTGGCGACGAAGTACGCCACCACCGGGGATTCGCGCAACAGGCGCAGGGCTTTGACGGTAATCAACTCCGGATCACCGGGGCCGACGCCCAGGCCAATCAAGCGTCCAGGTTGCTGCATCATTCGATCTCCGTGGCGAGGGCATTAACAGCGGCGGCGGCCATGGCACTGCCACCCAGTCGGCCTTGCATGATGACAAACGGCACGCCGCGACTGTCGGCGGCGAGCGCAGCCTTGGATTCGGCGGCGCCGACGAAGCCCACCGGGAAGCCGAGGATCAGGGCCGGTTTTGGCGCGCCGGCGTCGAGCATTTCCAGCAGATAGAACAGCGCGGTCGGCGCATTGCCGATGACCACGACGCTGCCTTCCAGGTGCGGGCGCCACAGTTCCAGCGCGGCGGCGGAGCGGGTGTTGCCCAACTCGCGGGCAAGCTCTGGAACGCTGTCGTCGCGCAGTGTGCAAATCACCTGATTGTTGGCTGGCAGGCGCGCGCGGGTCACGCCTTCGCTGACCATCCGCGCGTCGCACAGAATCGGCGCACCGGCCGCCAGCGCATCGCGCCCGGCCTTGCCCGCGCCTTCGGAAAACTGCAAGCCGTCGATGGCATCGACCATGCCGCAGGCGTGGATCACGCGCACCGCGAGTTTCTCCAGGTCGGCAGGGATTCGTGCCAGGTTGGCCTCGGCGCGAATGATCGCGAAGGAGTTGCGATAGATCTCCTGACCGTCGCGTATGTAATCAAGCATCCAGGGGGCTCCGTGAGCGGTCGTCGAGCAAGGCTGCGACCGCTTCAATAGTAAGACTGCGGGCGTGCAGCGCGCCGAAACCGGGCTGTGCTGCATCGCGAAAATAGAGGTCGTAGCGACCGGCAGAAACCGCCAGCAAGGTGATCGGCGCCCGGTGCGCCGCCGCGCAGGAACGCGTGCAACCGGACAGATGAACGTTCAACGCATGCCCGTGACGTTGCAGCAGCGCCGCCAGTTGCCGGGCATCGCCCTTGGTGTCGGCCAGGCCTTTGCCGCACCCGGTCGAACCGGTGCAGGCAATCAGTCGGGCCAAGGCATCATCGGCCGAGCATTGCAGGCCCAGTTGTTCAAGACTGTGGATAACGTACGGCGCATCGACGCGCTGGACAGCGGGCAGCAACAGGCTTTGCCACGGGGTAAAGCGCACGCTGCCATCGCCCTTCTCCCGAGCCAGTCGGGCGACGCCCCGGAGCATGGCGGGGTCGAGGCGTCCCAGCGGCGGTACGGCGCCGACATACACCTGCCCGGCGTCACGCTGCGGATGAGCGCCGATGTGCAGGATGCCGGCACTCGCGTCGCGCTGCCAATCGGTGACGGGCATCAGCGGAACGCGTTCGGCCAGATAAGCGAGAAACTCGTCGAGCGGACATTCGGCCAGCAAATGACGCATGCGCGTCTGATCCGGGCGCGCCCGCTCCAGAAACACTTCAAGCACCGCAACGACCAGCGCATGGCCCTGATCCAGCGCCACCGAACTGACGGGCACGTCTGTCTGGCAACCGGCCAGACCAAACGCCCAGCGCTGTTCGCCGTTCCACTCGACCGCAGAAAGCCACAGGTCATGCGGATGTTCGAGCATGGCCAAGGCTTCGCCGCCATCGAGTTGCACGGCGAATTTGGCGCTGAGGTCATGGAAGGGTTCGTGGTTTTGCAGGGAGGCGAGAATCTGCCCGGCCAACGGACGTGTGTCGATCAACATGTGCTGATCGATCCCGGCGCTCGGGCTGAGCATCAGGTTGCGCACATCATCGCCAGCGACAGTGCTCGGGCCCAGCCCGGCCGCCATCAGGCTGTCGATCAACGCCCCGTGCTGCGTACCGATCCCGCGAATTTGCAGGTTGGCGCGGTTGGTCGCCTCGATCACACCGCCAGCAAAGCGCTCGGCTGCACAAGCCACCGCCTCAGCCTGAGCGGCACTGATCGAACCGCCATTCAATTTGATCCGGCAGATACCGCCATCCAATGCCTGAACGATACGTAGCAACCCCGGGCAAGCCGAGGGGCGTAAGGCAGTGGACATCGGACGTTCGTTCAAAGGGGCGACCGGCTCTGTGGGAAAGGCGCTTCGCGGGCGAAGGCGCGGTATTATGCCTGCTTTGTCAGGCGGCATGAAAAGCCTGCCCGTCGGAACTGTCCGATTGCGAACTATTTTTGAGGGCTGCAGATGTCACCCTGGCTGACAGTAGTGGGAATCGGTGAAGACGGCTTCAAAGGCCTGGGCAGAAATGCCCGGCACGTGCTGCTGCGTGCTTCGCGGATTATTGGCGGTCAGCGTCAACTGGATTTGTTGCCCGTGTGCATTCGTGGCGAGCGGCAGTTGTGGCCGAGTCCTTTTTCCCTGGAGCCGATGTTGGCCCATCGAGGCGAGCCGGTGTGCGTGCTGGCCAGCGGCGATCCGATGTTCTTTGGCGTCGGCGCCAGCCTGGCGCGGCAAGTGCCGGCAGCTGAAATGCAGATTCTGCCCGCCCCCTCCTCCTGCTCGCTGGCGGCGGCGCGAATGGRCTGGCCYTTGCAAGAGGTCGTGACGCTGTCGGTGGTGGCCCGCCCGGTCGCCGCACTGAACGCCCATCTGTCCAGCGGCGTGCGCCTGCTGGTCTTGAGCAACGACGGCCACAGCCCTGCCGTAATTGCCCGGTTACTGCGTGAACGCGGTTTCGGTCCGAGCCGCCTCACGGTGCTGGAGCATCTGGGCGGTGAGGCCGAGCGGCGCATCGAAGGCGTTGCCAATGACTGGAATGATCCGACGGTCGCCGATCTGAACCTGATCGCCATCGAGTGCATCGCCGAACCGAACACTCCGCGTCTTTCGCGCCTGGCCGGGCTGCCAGACTCTGCGTTCAAGCACGATGGGCAACTGACCAAGCGCGACGTTCGCGCCATCACCCTCGCGCGCCTGGCGCCGGTGCCCGGTGAACTGCTGTGGGATGTCGGCGCGGGCAGCGGCTCGATTGGCATCGAGTGGATGCGCGCGCACCCCGGTTGTCGTGCACTGGCGATCGAAGCCGATGCGGGCCGCCAACAGTTGATCGAATTGAACCGCGACGCCCTTGGCGTTCCCGGCTTGCAGCTGATCCGTGGCAGTGCGCCACAGGCGCTCGCCGGGCTCGAACGCCCGGACGCGATTTTCATCGGTGGCGGTGTCACCCGCGAAGGCGTGCTCGACACCTGCTGGGCACAACTCAAACCCGGTGGGCGACTGATTGCCAACGCCGTGACGCTGCAAAGTGAAATGACCCTGATGGCCTGGCGCGAACAGCACGGCGGTGAATTGACCCGCATCCACATTGCTCAGGCCCAGCCGCTGGGAGAGTTCGACACCTGGCGTCAGGCGTTGCCGATTACCTTGCTGGACGTGACGAAGCCCTGCGATGCGTGACGAAACCGCCGAGCAACCCGCCCCGCTGCGCAGCGGCCTGACCACCGGCAGCTGCGCCACCGCCACCAGCCTGGCGGCCGCACGCTTGTTGTTGGCCGGGATGAGTGCTGACGCGGTAGAGATCGTTTTGCCCAMGGGCAAGCAGGTGCAGATGCGCCTGGAGTTTTGTCGCCTGACGGACGACGGCGCCGAAGCCGGGACGATCAAGGATGCCGGCGATGACCCTGACGTGACCCACGGCGCCCTGCTGTTTACGCAAGTGCGCCTGAGCGCCGAGCCGGGCATACGCTTCAACGCCGGTCGCGGCGTCGGCACGGTGACTCGGCCTGGGCTGGTGCTCGGCGTCGGCGAGCCGGCGATCAACCCAGTGCCACGCAAGATGATCAGCGATCACCTGAGGTTGTTGGCCGAAGAGTTCGGTTACAGCGGCGGTTTCGAGGTCACCGTTAATGTCGAGGACGGCGAAGCCCTGGCGCTGAAAACCATGAACCCACGACTGGGGATTCTTGGCGGGCTTTCGATTCTCGGTACCAGCGGCATCGTCCGGCCGTTCTCCTGTGCGGCGTATATCGCCTCGATCCACCAAGGCATCGACGTCGCCAAAACCAATGGTTACCTGCACATCGCCGCGTGCACCGGCAACGCCAGCGAAGACACCATGCGCCGGGTCTACGACCTGCCGGAAATCGCCCTGATCGAAATGGGCGACTTCGTGGGCGCCGTGCTCAAACACCTGCGCAAAGTGCCTGTGGATAAACTCAGCCTGTGCGGCGGCTTCGGCAAGATCAGCAAACTGGCGGCCGGGCACATGGATTTGCACAGCCGGCACTCCAGCATCGACCTGCCGCAACTGGCGGAATGGGCAGCGGCGGTTGGCGCTGATGAAACGCTGCAACAGGCCATTCGCGAGGCCAACACCAGCCAGCAGGCCTTGGCCATGGCCAGCGCGGCAGGCATCGCGCTGGGTGATGCGGTGTGCCAGCACGCCCTGGATTTTGCTCGCAGCGTGGTGCCGGCGCAGGTTCAGGTCGAAGTGTTTGCCATCGACCGCCAGGGCGGGATCGTCGGTCATGCGGGGGCTTTTCAATGAAGCGCATTTTGCTGCTCGGCGGCGTGACGGAAGCCCTGGCCATCGCTCGAACCCTCGGGGCGCAACACCTCTATAGCCTGGCCGGCGTGGGTCGCGTGCCGAGCGATTTGACCTGCCAGGTGCGCGTCGGCGGCTACGGCGGCGCGGAGGGTCTGGCGCAGTTCATTCGCGATGAAGGCATTGACCTGCTGCTGGACGCCACCCATCCCTACGCCGCACAAATCAGCCAGAACGCCGCCACTGCCGCGCAGTTGACCGGCATCGCCTGCTGGGCACTGCGCCGTCCGGCCTGGCAACCTCAGGCCGGGGATGACTGGCGCGAAGTCGGCGACTGGGCCGAACTGATCGACGCCCTGAAACCCTTCCACCGCCCCCTGTTCACCCTCGGCCGCGAACCCTTGCAGCACCTGCACGAAATCCCGCCGGAGCAATTCTGGACCTTGCGTGCGCTGGACGTTTACCCCGGCAACGAGCGCTGCGAAGTGATCGGCGCACGCGGGCCGTTTCTGCTTGGCGATGAACGCGAGCTCTTCGAACGTCGGCAGATCGATGTGCTGATCAGCAAAAACAGCGGCAGCACCGCCACCGAGCCGAAGCTGGACGTGGCACGGGAGCGCGGGGTGCCGGTGATTGTGTTGAAGCGACCGGTGTTGCCGGGGGTTGATCGGGAGTTTGGGGCGGTGGCAGACGTGCTGGCCGCCCTGACAGCTGAGATCAACACATGACCCGTAGCAGCTGGCGAAGCCTGCGTCCGGCTGCGAAGCAGTCGTAAATCCTGCATCCACGGTTAACCTGAAAAATCGAGGTGCCTGATTTTACGACTGCTTCGCAGCCGGACGCAGCCTTCGGCAGCTGCTACAAAAAGTTCGTGATCGGCGCTGGACGGCACTGGCAATCTGAAATTCGCGACTATCATAAATTTATAAATGCATGGCACTGCGACACCACACCGCACGCCGCTTTTTTACTTATCGCCCCTGATCAGGCTAAATAGCCGCGCTTGATCGCCCACTCAACCGGATTTGTCCCATGTCCCGACATCGGCTTGCAATTGCCTGGATCGCCTGCTTCGCAGTGCTGTTCAACATGCTCGCCATGCCGATGAGCAACGCGATGGCACAAACGGCGAAGTCGCCGGCCGAGCAGTTGTTGTGGGGCAGTTTCTGCACGTCCAGCGGCACCAAAATGGTGGCGATTTCCCTAGGCACGCTGGAGCAGAAAGCACCACAAGGCGACGATCATTCCAACATGCAGCATTGCTGGTGCTGCTCGGGCTCCGCGCCACTGGTGGCGTTGCCGGGGCACGAACCACAGTTGTACTTCGCGCAGTTCGAATCCAATCGAAGCCTGCCCGCCACCACACTCGATACCCCTACACCGCGCCAGCAATGGCCCAGCCTCAACCCCCGCGCTTCCCCTCTGGTGTGATTCCTTCTCGCAATTGACCTGCGTTTTGAATCGCTCTGGAGAACTGCCATGTTGAACAAACTCATCGTTCTGGCCGCGTTGCTGCTGCCTGCCTGCTTTGCCAATGCCCACGAATATAAAGTCGGCGAACTGGAAATCGCTCATCCGTGGTCGCAAGAATTGCCGCCCAACGCGCCGACCGTTGCTGCGTATTTTGTGATCGACAACAAAGGCAAAACGGCTGACCGACTGCTCAGCGTTGACTCGCCCATTGCCGGCGAAGCCCAGTTGCATGAACACATCATGCAAAAGGATCTGATGAAAATGCAGCAGGTGCCGAGCGTCGACATCCCTGCCGGCGGCAACGTCACGTTTGCGCCGATGGCCTATCACGTGATGCTGGTAAACCTGAAAGACCGCAGCCTGCTGAGCGATGGCAAACACTTCCCGCTGACAATGCACTTCGAAAAAGCCGGTGACGTGACCGTCGAAGTCGCGGTGCAGAAGAAGCCACAGGAAGATACGCAGATGCACGCCCACGCCCAGTAATCGACTGAGCTGAACACGCCCATGCGCCCGCTTAGCGCCAAGTCATCCGCGTCACGTCGTCAGTCCTTGAGCCTGACGCGCGGCAGCTGGATCAGCCTGTTCGCCATGCTGATGATCTTTATCGGACCGCTGATTTCTCAGTCGATGCCGATGGATCAACGCGCCTCTTCAATGACCATGAACATGTCGATGGACATGAGCATGGACATGGATATGTCGGCAATGGAGCACGCCGACCACGGCGCGCAACCCACTGCCGAGCATTGCCCGCCTACCACGTCGCACCACGCGATCTGGGAAAAATGCGGCTATTGCAGCCTGCTGTTCAATTGCCCGGCGCTGACCGGCGGTGTTTCGTTTACCGCCTTCGATACCCCGCCAGCCCCCACGTTCACCACCCCGTCCACCCGCCTGGGCCACGCCCGGCAAACCGTCTTCCCCGGCGCCCGAACCCGCGCCCCACCCGTCGTCGCGTAAACACCCCACCGCTGATTTCACACGGTTTAGAAGACAGCCAAAGGCTGCCGGCCGTGTCGTTTACGACTGTTCGATGGAAATTGTCATGTCCAGGTTTTCTGCTGACTCACGCTTGAGCGCTGCCCAAGCAACTTTCGCCCTGAACGAATCCAGTGTTCGTTTCAGGCACGCCACCGCATTGCTGTGTGGCGCCTTATTGACCCCGATGGCGATGGCTAATGAACACGCCGGCCACGCTGAAGAACTGAGCCCGACGGTGATCACCGCGATCGCCCCGAGTTCACCGCTGACCATCGTCACCAACCCCAAGGACCCGCGCCAACCCGTGCCGGCCAGCGACGGTGCCGACTACCTGAAAACCATCCCCGGCTTCGCCCTCGTGCGTAACGGCGGCACCAATGGCGACCCGGTGCTGCGCGGCATGTTCGGCTCGCGGATGAACATCCTCACCAACGGCGGCCAGTTACTCGGCGCCTGCCCCGGCCGGATGGATGCCCCCACCTCCTACCTTTCGCCGGAAACCTATGACAAACTCACCGTCATCAAAGGCCCGCAAACCGTGCTCTGGGGCCCGGGTGCTTCGGCCGGGACCATCCTGTTCGACCGTGAACCGGAAAGCTTCGGCGAACTCGGCTCGCGGGTGAACGCCAGCGTATTGGGCGGTTCCAACGGTCGTTTCGACAAAGTAGTGGACGCCGCTGCCGGTGGCTCGCTGGGGTACGTGCGGGTGATCGGCAACACCGCGCATTCCGACGACTACCGCGACGGCAACAACGACACCGTGCCGTCGCGCTACGACAAGTGGAACGGTGACGTCGTGCTCGGCTGGACCCCGGACGCCGACACACTGCTGGAATTGACCGCCGGCAAAGGCGACGGTGAAGCGCGTTACGCCGGGCGCGGCATGGACGGTTCGCAGTTCAGGCGCGAAAGCCTGGGCCTGCGTTTCGAGAAGTCGAACATCGGCGACGTGCTGGACAAGGTCGAGGCGCAGATTTACTACAACTACGCCGACCACGTGATGGACAACTACACCCTGCGCACGCCCTCCGGCACCGGGATGATGTCCGGGCCGATGGCGTCGAACGTGGACCGCCGAACCCTCGGCGCACGAATCAAAGGCACCTGGCGCTGGGCCGACATTCAGCTGATCAGCGGCATCGACGCGCAAACCAGCGAACACCGCCAGCGCGGCAGCATGGGCATCGACACCTACAAAAACCTGCCATACACCGAGGACGCCGACTTCCACAACTACGGCGTCTTCGGCGAACTGACCTGGTACGCCGCCGACCGTGACCGGCTGATTACCGGCGCACGCCTGGATCGCGCGACGGTCAAGGATTACCGGCAAACCATCGGCTCGGGGATGATGACGCGCCCCAACCCGACTGCCGACGACACCCGCGCTGACACCCTGCCCAGCGGCTTCGTGCGTTATGAACATGACCTGGCTGACAGCCCAACCACCCTGTATGCGGGCCTCGGCCACACCGAGCGTTTCCCGGATTACTGGGAACTCTTTTCACCCAAGAACGGCCCCGCCGGCTCGGTGAATGCCTTCGATTCGATCAAGCCCGAGAAAACCACGCAGATCGACTTCGGCCTGCAATACAAAAACCAAGACCTCGAAGCCTGGGCCTCGGGTTACATCGGCAAAGTGCACGACTACATCCTGTTCAACTACACCCCGACCATGATGGGCACCACCTCCCAGGCACAGAACATCGACGCGCGAATCATGGGCGGCGAGCTCGGTGCGGCGTATCAACTGACGTCCAACTGGAAAACCGACGCCACCCTGGCCTACGCCTGGGGCAAGAACAGCAGCGACGGCAACGCGCTGCCGCAAATGCCGCCACTGGATGCGCGTTTCGGCCTGACCTACAGCGAAGACAACTGGAGCGCCGGGGCCTTGTGGCGCGTGGTCGCGGCGCAAAACCGCATCGACCTGAACAAGGGCAATGTGGTCGGCAAGGACTTCGGCAAGACCCCGGGTTTTGGCGTGTTCTCGCTCAACGGTGCCTACCGGATCAACCAGAACTGGAAGGTCAGCACGGGCGTCGACAACCTGTTCGGCAAGGCCTACGCCGAGCATTTGAACCTGGCCGGCAACGCCGGTTTTGGCTACCCGGCCAATGACCCGCAAGCCATTAAAGAACCGGGGCGAACGCTCTGGACCAAGGTGGACATGAGCTTCTAACAAGAAAAGTAAAAGATCGCAGGCTACGCCACGCGCACCCCCTGTAGGAGCTGTCGAGTGAAACGAGGCTGCGATCTTTCACAAACAATTAAAACGCCAAGCGGAGCACAACCGATGAAACAGCCCAAAGTGAATTTCTACAACCTGGCCTGGCGCTGGCATTTCTATGCCGGTCTGTTCGTGGCGCCTTTTATGGTGATGCTGGCCCTGACCGGCACTCTCTACCTGTTCAAACCGCAACTCGATCCGTTGATGTACGGCAGCCTGATGAACGTCCCGGCCGGCCACCACACCGTGTCCGCCGATGACCTGCTCAAGCGCGTGAAAGAGGCTTATCCACAGGCAACGATCAAACAGTACCTGCCGCCGGTCAACGCCGAACGCAGTGCGCAATTCGTCGTGATCAACGGCGGCACCGAATTGAACGTGTTCATTGATCCGTACCACGGCGACATCCTCGGTGAGCAAGACGCCAAGAAGAACCTGCAAGCCATCGCACGGGCGATTCACGGCGAGCTGATGATCGGCACCGTCGGTGATCGACTGATCGAAATGGCCGCCGGTTGGGGCATCGTGCTGGTGGTGTCTGGTGTGTTCCTGTGGTGGCCGCGCGGCCAGGCAGCGGGCATTTTGTGGCCGCGCCTGAGCAGTCGCGGTCGTGTGCTGTGGCGTGACCTGCACGCCGTGACCGGTTTCTGGGGCGCGTCGTTGCTGTTGGTGATGTTGCTCAGCGGCATGACCTGGACCGGTTTCTGGGGAGAGAAATACGCAGGCGTCTGGAACGTGTTCCCGGCCGCCATGTGGGACAACGTGCCCAAATCCGATGAACAGGCCCGCAGCCTCAACACCGCCACGCGCCAGACCGTGCCGTGGGCGATGGAAAACACGCCGATGCCGATGTCTGGCGACCACGCCCAACACATGGCCCACGGCGGCACGCAAGCCGGCCCCGCCGCACCGACCATCAGCCTGCAAGACGTGCAGGACATCGCCGAGCAACGCAACGTCGAGCCGGGTTACAGCATCACCTTCCCGAAAACCGCGACGGGCGTGTTCACCATCGCCGTGTTCGCCGACGACCCGCGCAACGACGCCACGCTGCATGTCGATCAATACAGCGGTGAAGTCCTCGCCGATGTGCGTTTCGAACAGTACGGCACCGTCGCCCGCGCCACCGAAATCGGCRTGATGCTGCATGAAGGCAAGATGTTCGGCGTGGTCAACCAGATCATCGTCCTGCTGATTTGCCTGATGATTCTGCTCAGCGCCGTCAGCGGCGTGGTGATCTGGTGGAAGCGCCGTCCGCAAGGCAAGTTCGGCGTTCCACCGCTGCGCCACGACCTGCCGAAGTGGAAAACCGCGACGGTCATCATGCTCGCACTGGGCGTGATGTTTCCGCTGGTGGGGGCTTCCATGGTGGTGGTCTGGGCGCTGGACCGGGTGCTGCTGGCACGCCTGACTCGACAAACTGAAACGGGCCCGGTTGTCTGAGTAATGAACGGATACCGAACCGTGCAAGCAACATGAGGAATAGGGGCTGGTGCTCGCTCTGGCCCCGTTCAAGTTACCCGCCTCAGCAAGGATCAACCTGAAGGTAGCCGTTGCAATTGTGGACACTACTCAATGCGTCCATGTCGATGTCCCGGGACAGATTGGGTACGCCACCACCGTACTGATTCTCGCAAGTAACGGTCATTCGACACTGGCCATTCTGCAGGTCGATGACCATCGGCACGACCTGATCTGGCGAGGTAGCATTTGAGTACTCCTTGCAGCTTTGGCTAACAGGATTCTGCTTCCAGGCGCTGATGCAGTCTTGTCCGGCAGTGGCCGCGGCAGCGCTCCATAGAACCAGCACACAGGCCAATGTTGTGATGGTGAAGATCGGCATGATCAGTATCTCTCTGCCCATGAAGAGATTTAACGCTAACGCTCGCGAGGACCACGGTCTACTGTCACAAATGACAGTCCGGCATAACTTTTGGCGATTGAATGAATCTCAAACCAGCAAACTGAATCGGTCTCATCTTCATCATGAAACAGGCGAGATGCGCGGATTAGAGAGGTCTGTAGACTCCCCGCGCTTATCTTGCGGTCATTTTTAGTGTTACTGTGTAACGCAAAATGACGCTCTGACCCTAAGACCCCATCGCGAGCAAGCTCGGCTCCTACAGGAATTGCATGAACCCGTATCGCGATGGCGCTGCGTGACCCTGTAGCAGCTGCGTGATGCCTCCTTGCACGTGGCCGCCGGTGAGTTCGTCGGGTTGATCGGCCCCAATGGCAGCGGCAAGACCAGCCTGTTGCGGTGTGCCTGGCGCTTCAGCAAACCCGAAAGCGGCGAGGTCCGGCTCGACCATCAAAACGTCTGGAAACAGTCCTCGCGCTGGTGCGCGCAACGCATCGCCGTGGTGCTGCAAGAATTCCCGGACGCGTTCGGCCTGACCGTCGACGAAGTTGTCGCCATGGGCCGCACGCCACACAAAGGCCTGTTCGATGGCGACACCCTGGATGACCGGAACCTCGTGACCCAGGCGCTGGAATCGGTAGGCCTAAAAGGCTTCGAAGACCACGCCTTCGCCACCCTCTCCGGCGGCGAAAAACAACGCGTGATCCTCGCCCGCGCCCTGGCCCAGCAACCGCAACTGCTGATCCTCGACGAGCCGACCAATCACCTCGACCCGCGCTATCAGCTCCAATTGCTGCAACTGGTCAAACGCCTGCAAATCGGCACCCTGGCGAGCATCCACGACCTCAACCTCGCCGCTGCTTTCTGTGACCGCTTGTACGTGATCAATCACGGCCGCATCGTCGCCAGCGGCACACCCCGGGAAGTGCTCACCGAGGCATTGCTGCGCAACGTCTTCGGCGTCGACGCCTTGATCGATGAACACCCCCTGCACGGCTACCCACGAATCACCTGGATAACCCAACCATGACTTTGCGTTCCCTGCTGTGCGCCGCCCTGTTGCTGGGCAGCGCCCAGGCATTGGCCGAGGCCACTCATTACCCGTTGACGATTCAAAGCTGCAATCGCGAAGTCACCTTCCAGCACGCGCCGAAACACGCGGTCAGCCACGACATCAACATGACCCAGATGATGCTCGCCCTCGGCCTCAAGCCGAGCATGGCCGGTTACAGCGGCGTGACTGGCTGGAAGTCGGTGACGCCCGAGATGCAGAGCATCCTCGACGGCTTGCCAGAGCTGGCGGCCAAGTACCCGTCGGTGGAAACCCTGCTCAACGCCAACGTCGATTTCTTCTTCGCCGGTTGGGATTACGGCATGCGCGTGGGCGGAGACCTGACGCCGCAAACCCTGCAACCGCTGGGCATCAACGTCTATGAACTGACCGAGTCCTGCGCGTTCGTGATGAGGCGCCCCGCCGCCAGCCTGGAAGACACCTACAACGACCTGCGCAACCTCGGCAAAATCTTCGACGTGCAGGACCGCGCCAACGCCTTGATCGCGCAGATGCAGGCGCAAGTCGACGAGGTGCGCCAGGACCTGCCGGCGGACAAACCGCGCGTGTTCCTTTACGACAGCGGTGAAGACCGCGCCATGACCTCCGGCCGCCTCGGCATGCCGCAAGCGCTGATCGATGCGGCGGGCGGGCGCAACATTCTCGATGACGTCGACGCGAGCTGGACCCGGGTCAACTGGGAGAACGTGGTCGAGCGCAATCCGCAGGTGATCGTGATCGTCGACTACGGCGAAGTCACCGCCGAACAGAAGGTGCAATTCCTGCTCAACAATCAAGCGCTGCAATCAGTGGACGCGATCAAGCACCAGCGCTTCATCATCATTCCCTACGTGCAGGCGACGCCGGGCATCGACAACGTGTTGGCGGTCGCAACCCTGGCCAAAGGTTTCCACGGCGAATGATCAACCATCGTTACGCGTTGTGGCTGCTGGCCCTCGGCGCGTTGTTACTGGTCTCGTGCGTGGTGTCGCTGGGCTTCGGCCCGGCGCGGGTGCCGGTGGACGTGGTGTGGCGGATTTTGCTGCACAAGGCATTGGGTGTTGGCGACGTGAACTGGAGCGCCGGGCAGGAGCACATTGTGTGGCTGATCCGCGTGCCGCGCATGTTGCTCGGTGCATTGGTCGGCGCTGGGTTGGCGTTGATTGGCGCGGTGTTGCAAGCGGTGACGCGCAATCCACTGGCCGACCCGCACCTGCTCGGCGTGACCTCGGGTGCCACCCTCGGCGCGGTGATCGTGGTGCTGCATGTCGGTGAAATCGTCGGCCTGCTGACCTTACCGATGGCCGCGTTTATCGGCGCGCTGGTGAGCATGTTGCTGGTACTGATGATCGCCAACCGCAATGGGCGACTGGACAGTGACCGGTTGCTGCTGTGTGGCGTGGCGGTGTCGTTCGTGATGATGGCGATTGCCAATCTGCTGCTGTTTCTCGGCGATCACCGTGCCAGTTCCGCGGTGATGTTCTGGATGCTCGGCGGGCTCGGGCTGGCGCGTTGGGAATTACTGGCGGTGCCGGCAGCCAGCGTGTTGCTGGGGTTGGTGTTGCTGCTGGGCATGGCCCGACCGCTGAATGCGTTGATGGCCGGCGAACAGACGGCGGTGACCCTGGGGCTCAATGCGCGCACCGTGCGGTTGCGGGTGTTTTTGATTGCATCACTGATGACCGGGGTGCTGGTGTCGATCAGCGGGTCCATCGGCTTTGTCGGGCTGATGGTGCCGCACATTGCGCGGCGCCTGGTCGGGGCGGAACACCGGCGATTGTTGCCGGTGTGCGTGTTGCTCGGCAGCGTGTTTCTGGTCTGGGTCGACGTCGCCGCCCGCACCCTCATCGCCCCCGAGGACTTGCCCATCGGCGTCGCCACGGCGGCCATCGGCGGGTTGTTCTTCATCGGCCTGATGCGCCGCCGTTGACGCTCACAAGAACACCACTGAACTCTGTGGGAGCGAGCCTGCTCGCGAAGACGACGGCACATCAATCGGGGACTGGCCAACCAGACGTATGTCTCCGTAGCGGGAGGCGTGACCGAGGAGTGGATCCGACAGCAGATGCGACTGCTGGGCGTGGTCGCCACCTTGATCACCGTCGACTCCACCACCGCAGGCCTCAAGCTGGCGGCCAAAGGCAAGGCCGATGCGATGTTCGCCGAGCGGATGACACTCAAGAACCTCCTCGACCATCAGTACCCCAACGGCCCGCGCTTTGCTTCAGGGCGCTGGAACCACAACGTAGTTCACGTTGCTCCCTTGATACTGTGGCTGATACCAGGTTGACCCGCACTGTAAATACGTCGTGTTGTTGCGCATGACCTGCGAGCAATCGTTGGGCATTTCGTCAGGCTCCATGATTGACCCGATAGCCGCTGCGGTAACCGCTACCGTAGCGCCTACCACTAATGCCGCCGCGAGCGGATTATCGAAGTCATCATCGTCGTCATAGTGGCCGTAACCATCCGCATTGACGTTGACGTTACGGTTGATGTTGCCATTGTTGACGTTGCGGTTGACGTTGCCATTGTTGACGTTGGCCCGGTTGCCTACGTTGTTCCCGGCAGCGGTGCGGTTGCCGGCATTCACATTATTGCCAGTACGGTTGGTCGCATTGAGGTTGTTCGCCGTATTGGCGCGGTTCTCGGCGTTGACGTTTTTCCCCGCATTGGCACGGTTCTCGGCCTTGACGTTTTCCCCCGCATTGGCACGGTTCTCGGCGTTAACGTTTTTCCCCGCATTGGCACGGTTCTCGGCCTTGACGTTATTCCCCGCATTGGCACGGTTCTCGGCCTTGACGTTATTCCCCGCATTGGCGCGTTGACCCGTATTGGCTTTGTCCCCTGCGTTGGCGCGATTACTCGGTTTGGCAGTGTTCGCGCGTTGCTGTGGCGGATTGACCCGTTGAGCCCTTTGCGCGTTGGCTGGCGGTGGCCGGTTCACCGAAGTCTTGGCCTGCCCTTGAGCACGTTGAGGTCTGGCATCGGCCATGGGGATTGTACCGACGGTGAGTACCGATGCGGTTGCGAACGCAAACAACAGGTTCCACGCCAATGTGCGTTTCATGTCATTGCCCTCCCTGCTCAGCCACTTTTTTCAACGGAATAGCTGCATCGCCTTTGCCCGGTTTGAAGGTGAACATTGACTCCTTCAACTGCGGTTTCAGATTCCAGCGATATACCGCGCTGTATTCCGGAAAACTGGGTGCATCGGTGGTGGTAATCACCAGCTTGCACGGTAGCGGTGTTTGCGAACGAGTGATCCACAGCTGCCAGTCGACGCCCTCCTGCCTGAACGCCAAATGGTCACACAGCTTGCCGTCGATCGTCGAAGGCCCAACGTAGGCCGCTTCCTTGAGTGCATCAATTTGCGACTGATCGCTGCCGAACAGGAACAGGTCCTCCATGGGCACTTGAATACCGTAATGTTCCTCGAACAGGTGCAGGGCTTCGGACAGTGTTGGCGGCGCGTCTACTGTTGTGTAGTACTTGAGGAATGGGGCGTATTGGGTCAGCTGCTTGCCGTTGTAGAACAGCTCCCGGTTGCGCACGTCGCCGTCTGCCTTAGCGTAAAACCGATTGTGGTCGAGGACTTTCAGCGTATTGGTGGATTGGGTTTTGATCTTCTGCCCAGACTCAAGAACCGAGTCCCGCGTCACTTCGGCGTCCACCTGAAACTTCGGCAAACTGCGCAGGTAATTGCCCATATCAATGAGCTTGTCGACAACACGTGTGTTGATTAGCGGGTTGCTCGGCGTCGCGGGCGGATCCTCTGCATGGGCCACGGATGCCAGGGCCACGGAGAACATCAGGCAGAAAACACGCGTGCTGGCTTTCATACATCCCACTCCTGGCTCGACGTTGATGTGAAACAACACCCTATTCACATGACTGCTGGCTGAGCCTAGTTCGCCATTGACCACAACGCCACTAAGGCGGGTCTCGTCGGTTTGCGGGTTTGAATGTTGTTTGGTGTTGGCCTCGTCACCGGTTCAACCCGCGCTGTCCGAGTGCCATCGGAGTCATCCCGGCATGGGGCGACAGCTGTTTACAGCGCTGAAAACCACCGGCACCTCAGTTTCGTTTACCGGTGTTTTTTTGCATCAAGCAATAAAAAGCCATCAGTCCACCGGATGGCCCTGTTATCAATTCGCATAGCATTTGACCAACCGCTTAATAGGATTACAGTCTAAGTGAAAGGTCGACCCCGTCGGTCTTTGAGCCGCAACGGCTGTCGCCACGCAGGTTCCTCAACGGCAGGTACAAAAACGGAGTATTGCTCATGATCAAATACCTTCGAATGATCGCAATGATTTCAATCTTCGCGATCGCTGCGGGCTGCCAAATGAATCAATCAACTTCCGCCTCTAGTGCGAAGGCTGCTAACGCGGAAATGGACCGCGACGCGAAGGCGGCGTTACAGAGTTTGTATACCAAAACGCCGCAAGCGCGCGCCCTCGCGCAGCGAGCCAAGGGTATCCTCGTTTTCCCTGATGTGCTGAAAGCGGGCCTCATCGCCGGCGCACATCATGGCGAAGGCGAATTGATCGAGAACGGAAAAGTCACGGGATACTACGCCACCACAGCAGCCTCATACGGCCTTCAGGCGGGCGTGCAGAGGTTTGGTTACGTGATGTTCTTCATGACCTATTCAGCGATGAACGATCTGAAAAATGTTAATGGATTTGAGGTCGGCGTGGGCCCAAGCATCGTGGTCGTAGATTCAGGCATGGCCAAGTCGATGACTACCTCAACGGCTCAGTCCGATGTCTATGCGTTCATCTTTGATCAAAAGGGCTTAATGGCCGGGCTGGGATTGCAGGGTTCAAAAATTACCAAGCTCAGTCGCTAACCAGCATGTCCTGCGTACCGGAGGGGCTTAGTTGAACTGACACCCCCTGTTTGCGCCAAGATGCGCTGTATCGATGAATGGTTTCGATCAAATAGTTGGGCGATCTGCTGGAGAGCAGTCGCCTTACTGCCAGTGATCCCACATCAGTTTTTTCTGGCTTTCGGTGTAATAGATCCGAGATCTCTTTCATCTGCAACACGCCTTCTACTTACACAGAATTTAGTTGTGTTGCATCGACCTGCTGAATCCACAGTCCCTGGCTGCCCTTAGCGGAGGGCAGCAATGGGGCGCTCTCTGCCGGTCGTCACTACGGCGTGTGCTGGTCAAGTCGAATACAAACAATTGGTCAGCACGGATGCAATTGACCGGTCAGGGGCAATGCAAATGGGTGCTCAAGTCCATGCAAATACGCACAAACCCGCTCTCGCAGGGGAGTTGTGATTCTGGGCTTGTTTATGTGTGTTTATACGGACGCAAAAAGTCAGGACGTTTCCCACGGGTTTTTCAGGTTGTTCGTCGGACGTGAGCTGTCTAGTCTGGGGCCGTCACTGCACATCAGTGATCGGGCGTGAGAACCCGGGAAATATAGCCACGCAGTACTCGTATCAGCATAATTGCCGTCAGCTTATCCGCTGCCTGCAAATGCGTTATGGCGGCTGTGTGTGGGCGGACTTCGGTCCGGCCGGTTTCTTGGCTTCCCGGTTTCTCACCCTGCACATAGCTGCCTCCCTCTTCGCCGCGTGAGAAACGGCAATTGGTGGCTCCAACTTGAAACCAAGGTATTCACATGAATAAGAAGCTCGTACCAGATCCACCCATCGACACCACCATCTCCGATCCCGAAACATCTCGCGACGAAGATCTGCTCAGGGACCGCGACGCCATCAAACGCGCCCTCGACTACTACCTCGATCCCCCGGCGCACTACACCGAAAAACCCCGCCGCCCCAGCACCATGTTCATGATCGCCCCGAACAACGACACCGAAAGCCTGTTGGTCAACGCCTGTGAATCCCTGGCATCCGCCAGCGTCATGGCCAGCGATTTCGCCACCGACCTGATCGGCCCGCAACGCCACAAGGCGATGGCGATCCAGCAGATCATCATGCTCGCGGAACTGGCCGTGAACCGCGCGGTGGATAACGTCGTCCCCACTTAGAAACACCGCAAAAAAATGTAGGAGCGAGCCTGCTCGCGAAGACGGCGGCACATCCAGCATCAATGTGACTGACACACCGCTTTCGCGAGCAAGCCCGCTCCCACATTTGATCGATGTTGCTTGCAAGGACTACGCCCCAATGTGGCGCACCTCGTCGCACCACCGCCCCGCCCTCGTCCCTTCCTGGTGCGCCGCCAACTCGCGCAACCGCTCTAAACCGACATTTCCCTGCCTTTCGCCGACCGGGCACAGCCCTTGCAAAACACCCTTCAGTAGTCCGCATCTGCCAACCAAGAAAATTCATAAGTTCATGGAGATCGCACAATGAAGCGTCGTAGCTTGATCAAGGCTTTCACACTCTCGGCATCCATTGCCGCGATGGGCATGACCTGGACCGTCCAGGCCGCCGAGACCATCAAGGTCGGTATTCTGCATTCGTTGTCCGGCACCATGGCGATCTCTGAAACATCGCTCAAAGACATGGCGTTGATGACCATCGACGAGATCAACGCCAAGGGCGGCGTGAACGGCAAGATGCTGGAGCCAGTGGTCGTGGACCCGGCGTCGAACTGGCCGCTGTTTGCCGAAAAGGGCCGACAGTTGCTGACTCAAGACAAAGTGGCCGTGGTGTTTGGTTGCTGGACTTCCGTGTCGCGTAAATCGGTATTGCCAGTGTTCGAAGAACTCAACGGCTTGCTGTTCTACCCGGTGCAATACGAAGGCGAAGAGATGTCGCCGAACGTGTTCTACACCGGCGCCGCACCGAACCAGCAGGCGATCCCCGCCGTTGAATACCTGATGAGCGAAGAAGGCGGCAGCGCCAAGCGCTACTTCTTGCTGGGCACTGACTACGTCTACCCGCGCACCACCAACAAAATCCTGCGTTCGTTCCTGCACTCCAAAGGTGTGGCCGACAAGGACATCGAAGAGGTCTACACCCCGTTCGGTCACGCCGATTACCAGACCATCGTTGCCAACATCAAAAAATTCTCGGCCGGTGGCAAGACTGCCGTCATCTCGACCGTCAACGGCGACTCCAACGTGCCGTTCTATAAAGAACTGGCCAACCAGGGCCTGAAAGCCACCGACGTGCCGGTCGTGGCGTTCTCGGTGGGTGAAGAAGAACTGCGCGGCATCGACACCAAGCCGTTGGTGGGCAACCTCGCGGCGTGGAACTACTTCGAGTCCGTCGAGAACCCGCAGAACAAGAAATTCGTCGCCGACTGGAAAGCCTACGCCAAGAAACACAACCTGCCGGGCGCCGACAAAGCGGTGACCAACGACCCGATGGAAGCCACCTACGTCGGCATTCATATGTGGGCGCAAGCGGCTGAGAAAGCCAAGTCCACCGACGTCGACAAAGTCCGCGAGGCCCTCGCCGGCCAGACTTTTGCCGCGCCGTCCGGCTACACCCTGACCATGGACAAGACCAATCACCACCTGCACAAACCGGTGATGATCGGCGAGATCCAAGCCGACGGTCAGTTCAACGTGGTGTGGCAGACCGAAGGGCCGATCCGCGCCCAGCCGTGGAGCCCGTTTATCGATGGCAACGACAAAAAGCCTGACTATGCGATGAAGAGCAACTGATTCCCGGGAATAAGCCCCTAACCCTGTAGGAGCCGAGCTTGCTCGCGATTGCGGTACGTCAGACACACCGCCATCGCGAGCAATCTCGGCTCCTACAGGGTCCATCGTCGCCTTTCAGGACGTAGCTATGTCCCTTTATCGCCTGCTTCTCACCATAACTTTTTTGCTGTTGCCGATGGTTTCCCACGCCAGCGACGCCGAAGACTTCGTCGCCGCCAACCCCGTGCAGCAAGCCAAACTGCTGGAAGCCTGGGCCGCGCAGCCCGATTCGGCCCGTATCGAACTGATCAACGCCCTGCAACAAGGTGAGTTGACCGTCGACGGCCAAGCCAAAACCCTGCGCCTGAATAATCGCCTGCGGGGTCTGATCGACACCGCACTGGCCAGCCACCAATTGCTCGCCGCCGACGCCAAAACCCGTCTGACCGCTGCGCAACAACTGCAGAAAAGTGCCAAACCCGCACAGCTGAAATTCCTCGGTCAGCAACTGGCGGGCGAACAGGACGAAAGCGTCCATGCCGCTCTCAGCCTGGCGCTGGCCAACCTTCAACTGGTCGACACCGACCCGGCTGTACGCCTCGCCGCCATCCGGCTGCTGGGTGAAACCGGCGACCCGTTGGCCCGCACTCGCCTCGAAAGCCTGCTGGAACCGGGTGTCGAAGCCGACGCCACGGTGCGCACCGCCGCCGAAACCAGCCTCGCCCAAGTCAAACGCAAACTGCTGATCGGCGAGATGCTCGGTCAGGCGTTCAGCGGCATGTCCCTCGGTTCGATTTTGCTGCTCGCCGCCCTGGGCCTGGCGATCACCTTCGGCCTGCTCGGCGTGATCAACATGGCGCACGGCGAGATGCTGATGCTCGGCGCGTACTCGACGTACGTCGTGCAGATGCTGCTCCAGCGCTTCGCTCCGCAGGCCATCGAGTTCTACCCGTTGATTGCCTTGCCGGTGGCGTTTTTCGTCACCGCCGCCATCGGCATGGCGCTGGAGCGTACGGTGATTCGTCACCTCTACGGCCGCCCATTGGAAACGCTACTCGCCACGTGGGGCATCAGCCTGATGTTGATTCAACTGGTGCGCCTGGTGTTCGGTGCGCAGAACGTTGAAGTGGCCAACCCGGCGTGGTTGTCGGGCGGGATTCAAGTGCTGCCGAATCTGGTGCTGCCGTACAACCGCATCGTCATCATCGCCTTCGCGCTGTTTGTGGTGGTGCTGACCTGGCTGTTGTTGAACAAGACACGACTGGGCCTGAACGTGCGCGCCGTCACCCAGAATCGCAACATGGCCGCGTGCTGCGGCGTACCCACCGGGCGCGTGGACATGCTCGCCTTCGGCCTCGGCTCGGGCATTGCAGGCCTTGGTGGCGTGGCCCTCAGCCAGATCGGCAACGTCGGCCCGGACCTCGGCCAGAGCTACATCATCGACTCGTTCCTGGTGGTGGTGCTCGGCGGTGTCGGTCAGTTGGCCGGTAGCGTATTGGCCGCGTTCGGCCTGGGGATTGCCAACAAGATTCTCGAACCGCAAATCGGCGCCGTACTCGGCAAAATCCTCATCCTCGCGCTGATCATTTTGTTCATCCAGAAGCGTCCGCAAGGCCTCTTCGCACTGAAAGGACGGGTGATCGACTGATGAACCAGCCCCTGCTCGTTACTGCCACACAAAAAGCCGGCCCCACCGCCACGATTGCCGTCGGTGCGGTCGTCCTCGTTCTGTTGCTGGCATTGCCACTGCTGTCGTTGTTGCCGGCGGACAGTGCATTTCACGTGTCGGCTTACACGCTGACGCTGGTGGGCAAAATCCTCTGCTACGCCATCGTCGCCCTCGCACTCGATCTGGTCTGGGGATACGCCGGACTGCTGTCCCTCGGCCACGGCCTGTTCTTCGCCCTCGGCGGTTACGCGATGGGCATGTACCTGATGCGCCAGGCCTCGGGCGATGGTTTGCCGGCGTTCATGACGTTCCTGTCGTGGACTGAATTGCCGTGGTACTGGACCGGCACCAGCAGCTTCCTCTGGGCGATGTGCCTGGTGGTGTTGGCCCCGGGGTTGCTGGCGTTGGTGTTCGGCTTCTTCGCCTTCCGCTCGCGGATCAAGGGCGTGTATTTCTCGATCATGACCCAGGCCCTGACCTTCGCCGGGATGCTGCTGTTCTTCCGCAACGAAACCGGGTTTGGCGGCAACAACGGCTTCACCAATTTCCGCACCATTCTCGGCTTCGGCATTACTGAACCGGGCACCCGCGCCGTGTTGTTTTTCGCCACGGTGGTGTTGCTGGTCGCCAGTTTGTTCATCGGCTGGCGCCTGGCGCAGAGCAAGTTCGGCCGGGTGCTGACGGCGCTGCGCGATGCGGAAAACCGCCTGATGTTCTGCGGCTACGACCCGCGCGGTTTCAAGTTGTTTGTCTGGGTGTTGAGCGCAGTGTTGTGCGGCTTGGCCGGGGCGCTGTACGTGCCGCAGGTCGGGATCATCAACCCGAGTGAAATGTCGCCGACCAACTCCATCGAAGCAGCGGTGTGGGTCGCTTTGGGTGGTCGCGGAACCTTGATCGGCCCGCTGCTGGGCGCCGGCGTGGTCAACAGTATGAAGAGCTGGTTCACCGTGGCGTTCCCGGAATACTGGCTGTTTTTCCTCGGCGCGCTGTTCATCGTCGTGACCTTGTATCTGCCTAAAGGCGTGATCGGTCTGCTGAAGAAAAGGGGCGAACAATGAGAATCACACCGACGGCGGAATTCATGCTCGAACCTGCYTTTTTTCCTGTGGAACCGAATAAGGATGCCGGCACCAGCCGCGATTCCATTGGTCTTGGCCAACGCGTCGGTCCGGGCCTCGATACCCGCCACGGCACGATCCTGACCCTGGAAGACATCAGCGTCAGCTTCGACGGCTTTAAAGCGCTGAACGCGCTGAACCTGTACATCGGCGTCGGTGAACTGCGCTGCATCATCGGCCCCAACGGCGCGGGCAAAACCACGCTGATGGACGTGATTACTGGCAAGACCCGCCCGAGTCACGGCAAGGCCTGGTTTGGTGAAACCCTGGACCTGACGCAGATGAGCGAAGTGCAGATCGCCCAGGCCGGCATCGGGCGCAAGTTTCAGAAGCCAACGGTGTTCGAGGCTTTGAGCGTGTTCGAGAACCTGGAGCTGGCGCAGAAAACCGACAAGTCGGTGTGGGCCAGCCTGCGCGCGCGCCTGAGTGGCGAACAGAAAGATCGCATCACTGACGTGCTGGAAACCATTCGCCTGACGACGTCGGTCAATCGTCCGGCGGGTTTGTTGTCCCATGGTCAGAAGCAGTTTCTGGAAATCGGCATGCTGCTGATGCAAGACCCGCAACTGCTGCTGCTCGACGAACCGGTGGCGGGCATGACCGACGCCGAAACCGAATTCACCGCCGAGTTGTTCAAAAGCCTGGCCGGCAAGCATTCGCTGATGGTGGTGGAGCACGATATGGGTTTCGTCGGCTCGATTGCCGACCACGTCACCGTGTTGCACCAGGGCAGCGTGCTGGCCGAAGGGTCGCTGGAACAGGTGCAGGAGAATGAGCGGGTGATTGAAGTGTATCTCGGTCGCTGAACCTGCAAACACCTTGATCGTTCCCACGCTCCGCGTGGGAATGCCGCCATGGACGCTCCGCGTCCGCCGTTATGTGACGCGGAGCGTCACGGGATGCATTCCCACGCAGAGCGTGGGAACGATCACTGAGGAGAATTTGAGAATGTTGCAAGTCGACAAGCTGCACCAGTATTACGGCGGTAGTCACATCCTGCGGGGCCTGACGTTTGAGGTGAAGGTCGGCGAAGTCACCTGCCTGCTCGGCCGCAACGGGGTGGGCAAGACCACGCTGCTCAAGTGCCTGATGGGTCTGCTGCCAGCCAAGGAAGGTGCGGTGAATTGGGAAGGCAAACCGATCACCTCCTTCAAGCCGCACCAACGCGTGCATGCCGGCATCGCCTACGTGCCGCAGGGCCGTGAAATCTTCGGCCGGCTGACCGTGGAAGAAAACCTGTTGATGGGGCTGTCGCGTTTTCCCGGCAGCGAAGCCAAGGAAGTCCCGGCGTTCATCTACGAGCTGTTCCCGGTGCTGCTGCAAATGAAACAGCGTCGCGGCGGCGACTTGTCCGGCGGGCAACAGCAGCAGCTGGCTATCGGCAGGGCCTTGGCCAGCCGCCCACGGTTACTGATTCTCGACGAGCCCACCGAAGGCATCCAGCCGTCGGTGATCAAGGAGATTGGCGCGGTGATCAAGAAACTCGCGGCCCGCGGCGACATGGCGATTTTGCTGGTGGAGCAGTTTTACGATTTCGCCGCTGAACTGGCCGATCAATATTTGGTGATGTCCCGGGGCGAGATCGTGCAACAAGGTCGCGGCGAAAATATGGAAGCCGAGGGTGTACGCGGTCTGGTTACAATCTAATCTGTAGCGTCCTAACGATAATTAGACATCATGAATTCACCTCTTCCCACTGCCCCGTTTACCCCGAGCTGGCACGCCGAACTGGAGTTGGGTTACGCCCGATTCGGCGACAGCACGCGCCCGGTTCAGCGCCGCCACAAAGGCCCGCTGCGAGTGCAAAAGCACCTGTATGCCGAAGGTCCCGAGGTGTGCCAGCACATTATCGTTCATCCGCCGGGCGGGATTGCCGGCGGTGATCGGCTGGACATTTCGGCCAGTGTCGGCACCGATGCCTGGGCGCAAATCACCAGCCCCGGCGCGGCCAAGTGGTATCGCGCGGCGGGGGCCGCCTATCAGACGCTCGACTTGAAAGTAGGCGCTGGCGCGACACTGGAATGGTTGCCGCAAGAGACGATTATCTTCAGCGATGCACAGGCCGAACTCAGCACCTCGATTGACCTGCAAGGCGACGCCCGGTTGTTCTACTGGGACGTGGTGGCGCTGGGTCGTCCGGCCAGCGGCGAGCGTTTTGACCTTGGGCATTTCCAGGCACAGCTGGACATCCGTCGCGACGGTCAGTTGCTCTGGCACGAACGCCAGCGCATTGTCGGCAATGACGGCTTGCTGGATTCACCGATCGGGCTGGACGGGCAACCGGTGTTTGCGACGTTGCTGGTGACGGGGGAGATCGACAGTGAGCTGCTGGAATCCTGTCGCTCGCTGCCCAATGCCGTGCGCGGGGATTTGACCCAGTTGCCGGGGCTTTTGGTGGCTCGGTGCCTGGCCAGTGAAGCGCTGTTGGCGCGCGGTTGGTTGATTGATTTGTGGCGACTGCTCCGGCCTGCCTTGCTTGGCCGGGAAGCGGTCCCACCGAGAATATGGAGCACCTGAAACACAATCCCCCTGTAGGAGCATGGCTTGCCCGCGATGAACGATAACGCGGTGCATCTGATACACCGCAGCGTATCAATCGCGGGCAAGCCTTGCTCCTACAGGTTGAGTGACCTTTTAACTGCCGATATGGATTCCAACGATGGACCTGACCCCACGCGAAAAAGACAAGCTGCTGATCTTCACCGCCGGCCTCGTGGCCGAGCGGCGTTTGGCGCGCGGCGTGAAACTCAATTACCCGGAAGCCATGGCCTACATCTCCGCGGCCCTGCTCGAAGGCGCCCGTGACGGCCAGACCGTGGCCGAGCTGATGCACTTCGGCACCACGCTGCTCAGCCGCGAACAAGTCATGGAAGGCATCCCGGAAATGATTCCGGAAATCCAGGTGGAAGCGACGTTCCCCGACGGCACCAAACTGGTCACCGTCCACCAACCCATCGCCTGAGGAGCCGCCATGACTTACCACATCCGCGATGCGGTATACGCCGACCTGCCGGCGATCCGCGATATCTACAACGATGCCGTGCTCAACACCACGGCGATCTGGAACGAACAAGCCGTCGACCTGGGCAACCGTCAGGCCTGGTTCAGCGCCCGGCAAGTCCAGAATTACCCGATCCTGGTGGTCGTCGACGCTGAAAACAACGTGCTCGGCTACGCTTCCTTTGGTGACTGGCGGCCATTCGACGGCTTCCGCCACACCGTCGAGCACTCGGTTTATGTGCGCAGCGACCAGCGTGGCAACGGCCTCGGTCCGCAATTGATGAGCGTACTGATCGAGCGCGCCAAGGGCTGCGACAAACACGTGATGGTTGCGGCCATCGAAAGCGGTAACGCGGCGTCCATTCGCCTGCACGAACGCGCCGGTTTCATCACCACCGGGCAGATGCCGCAAGTTGGTACCAAGTTCGGTCGCTGGCTGGACCTGACCTTCATGCAACTGACCCTCAATCCTGGCGCGGAGCCGCCTGTCGCCAGCAAGGAGTAACGCCCGATGAACGCCGCCCAACTGCGACGCGTCAATGTTGAAAGCTTTGCGCACTACCGCCAGGGTTTGATTGATCTGCTGCTCGACGCCGTCGGTTATGGCGCCAGCGTCGGCTTCATGGCRAATCTGGATGCCACCCAGGCACGCGCCTATTTCGATGACGTTCAGGAGAACCTGAACAAGGACAACGTGCTGCTGTGGGTGGTGGTCAAGGACGAACAAGTGCAGGCCAGCGTGCAGCTGACCTTGTGTCAGAAAGCCAATGGCCTGAACCGCGCCGAAGTGCAAAAACTGCTGGTGCGTGAGCACGCGCGCCGTCGCGGCTTGGGTCAGCAATTGATGAGCGCGCTTGAGGCGGCGGCCTTGCAGCACAAGCGCGGCATGCTTTACCTCGACACCGAAGCGGGGTCGCCGGCGGAAGATTTCTACAAGGCGCTGGGTTACACCCGGGCGGGGGAAATCCCCGACTACGCCTGCGATCCGAGCGGGCGCTACAAACCCACCGCCCTCTACTACAAGATTCTCCAAGGAGCCCATTGATGATCCCCGGTGAATACCAGATCCAGTCCGGCGACATCGAACTCAACGCGGGTCGTCGCACCGTCAGTTTGAAAGTGGCTAACAGCGGTGACCGGCCGATCCAGGTCGGCTCGCATTACCATTTTTTCGAAACCAACGACGCCCTGACCTTTGACCGCGCCGCCAGTCGCGGCATGCGCCTGAACATCCCGGCCGGCACCGCCGTGCGCTTCGAACCGGGGCAGAGTCGCGACGTCGAACTGGTCGACCTGGCCGGGCATCGCCGGGTGTTCGGGTTTGCCGGGCGGATCATGGGTGATCTCGACTGACATTTGCAGTGCTTTCAAAAGATCGCAGCCTCGCTTCGCTCGACAGCTCCTACAGGGACCGCGTGCGCACAGGCTGCGTGAACACCTGTAGGAGCTGTCGAGCGCAGCGAGGCTGCGATAGCGAGCTATGCAAGCGGTCTCAAAAACAATTGAATCCCAAGGCAAGCCCATGAAAATTTCTAAACAGGCCTACGCCGACATGTTCGGCCCCACCGTCGGCGACAAGGTCCGCCTGGCCGATACCGAACTGTGGATCGAGGTCGAAAAAGACTTCACCACCTACGGCGAAGAAGTGAAGTTCGGTGGCGGCAAAGTCATCCGTGACGGTCAGGGCCAGAGYCAACTGCTGGCCGCGGACGTCGTCGACACCGTGATCACCAACGCACTGATCATCGACCACTGGGGCATCGTCAAAGCTGACGTCGGTCTCAAGGACGGCCGCGTCGCGGGAATCGGCAAGGCCGGCAACCCGGACGTGCAACCCAACGTCACCATCGCCATCGGCGCCGGCACCGAAGTCATCGCCGGTGAAGGCATGATCCTCACCGCTGGCGGCATCGACACGCACATCCACTTCATCTGCCCGCAGCAGATCGAAGAAGCCCTGATGAGCGGCGTCACCACCATGATCGGCGGCGGCACCGGCCCGGCGACGGGCACCAACGCGACAACCTGCACCTCCGGGCCGTGGCACCTGGCGCGCATGCTTCAGGCCGCCGACGCGTTCCCGATGAACATCGGCCTCACCGGCAAGGGCAACGCCAGCCTGCCGGAACCGTTGATCGAACAGGTCAAGGCCGGCGCCATCGGCCTCAAGCTGCACGAGGACTGGGGCACGACCCCGGCGAGCATCGACAACTGCCTGAGCGTTGCCGACCAATACGACGTTCAGGTGGCGATCCACACCGACACGCTCAACGAATCCGGCTTCGTCGAAACCACCCTCGCCGCGTTCAAGGGCCGCACCATCCACACCTATCACACCGAAGGCGCGGGCGGCGGTCATGCACCGGACATCATCAAGGCGTGCGGCTTTGCCAACGTGCTGCCGAGTTCGACCAACCCGACCCGGCCGTTCACCCGCAACACCATCGACGAACACCTCGACATGCTGATGGTCTGCCACCACCTGGACCCGAGCATTGCCGAAGACGTGGCCTTCGCCGAAAGCCGCATCCGTCGCGAAACGATTGCCGCCGAAGACATCCTCCACGACCTCGGTGCGTTCTCGATGATCAGCTCCGACAGCCAGGCCATGGGCCGCGTTGGCGAAGTCATCACGCGCACCTGGCAAACCGCCGACAAGATGAAAAAGCAGCGCGGCCCGTTGCCCGGTGATGGCGAGGGCAACGACAACTTCCGCGCCAAACGCTACATCGCCAAGTACACCATCAACCCGGCGATCACCCATGGCATCAGCCATGAAGTGGGCTCGGTCGAAGTGGGTAAATGGGCCGACCTGGTGCTGTGGCGCCCGGCGTTTTTCGGGGTCAAGCCGACGCTGATCCTCAAGGGCGGCGCCATCGCGGCCAGCCTGATGGGCGATGCCAATGCCTCGATCCCGACACCGCAACCGGTGCACTACCGTCCAATGTTCGCCAGTTATGGCGGCTCGCTGCACGCTACCAGCCTGACCTTCATCAGCCAGGCTGCTTCGGACGCCGGGTTGCCCGAAGCCTTGGGCCTGAAGAAGAAAATCGCCGTGGTCAAAGGCTGTCGCGAGGTGCAGAAAACCGACCTGATCCACAACGACTATCTGCCGAACATTGATGTCGATCCGCAGACGTATCAGGTCAAGGCCGACGGCGTTTTGCTGTGGTGCGAACCCGCCGATGTGCTGCCGATGGCCCAGCGGTATTTCCTGTTCTGATGAGTTGAGCCGCACAAAAAAGGCCTGGATGCTCGCGCAGATCCAGGCCTTTCTTTTTATGGTTTGTCAGACATTACTGTCCGTCAGTACGGGTGTTTGGCCAACGCCTCACGAGTGAATTGCTCGATCAGTGCAGCCTCTTCAATTTGCAGTTGAGCACCCAGGTCTTCGGACTGCGTCTTGTATTGCGCCTCGGACAGCAGGCCCTTCTGCTGGCTTTCACGCAGACTGGCCAGGCGGTCCTGATAGGGTTCACGCTGCGCTTCGAATTGCGGCCGGTAGGTGTTGGTCACGTAGTCTTTCCAGAAATCTTTCGCCACCAGTGACTGGAATTCCGCGGCAGAGTCATTGAGTTTGACGACGCTATCGTAGGCCTTGTTCAGCATTGTTGGCGTGACGTTACCCAAGCCAATGAACCTGACTTGGCGAGGTTGCCCTGGCAGATCGAGCCGGTCCTTGAGACCAAACCGGTAGGCCAGTTTTATTTCGACATCTTCCAGCCGGTCGATCAGATCGGTTTTTTGCGCCGCCGACAGATCCCTCCTGGCATTGATCGCAGCGACTCGTTTGTTGATATCGGCCAGGGCGATTTTTTCGACCTCGTCCAGCCGGAACAAGCCTCTGGACAGTTTCAGCAGGGCCGCGCCCTGCTCCGCGTCCAGTGCCAGCGTGCGGGCCCGGTAGACCAGCGCCATAATCTCCAGATTACTGAATGACAATGCCGCACGATCACAACAGGCCGGTCTTCCTGCCCACTCGAACATCTCCCCTCGCAGGGCTTCGGACTCGGGGCTGCCTTCGGTGATGGTGTCGATGACTTCCCAGACGCGACGTTGCAGGTCGGCGTGACCGGCACCGGCAGCTTCGAGGTCGTTGAGCACCTGGAAAAAGCCATTGGCCCCCTCTTGCGCGGACAGGGCCTGCCACTGTGATTGCCGGGACACAGCCTGGTCAGGGGGCAGGTCCGTGACCCAGCGCTGCACGCCCGATTGTCGTTGGGCGATTCCGAGCCTGACCCGTTCAGTAGGCATGGCCGGGGCTTGATACTCGAAGAAACCCGGCCGCCTGAGCCCCCACACATCCGGACGCTCTTGCTCAAGGCGACTCCAGTAAGCGCTCAGCTGTTGTTGCGCGGCCTCGGACAACGGGTTGCCGCTGATAATCGTGAAATTGTTGCGGCGGGCCACATGCTCCAGACGTTCGGCGGAAGGCGTGATAACGGATTCCGGAAACGTTGTGATCTGGTTACTACGCAAATCGATGACGTCCAGCAGAGGTTGCGCATCCAGCCCTTGTGGCCAGGTATCAATGCCGATGGTGTTCAATTGGAGCGAGCGCATATCTGCAATCTGAGAGAAGTCCGGCGTCATACCCAGCGGGTTCTGAGACAGGTTCATCGCCCGCAGCGTCGTGCGTCGTGCCAGTATCCCGGCCGTTTCAGCCGTCAGGCGAATGCGGTTGCGTTGCAGAAACAGACGCGTCAGGCCGTTCATTTCGTCCAGCGCTGGCGGTATGGCGGTCAGTTGGTTGTTCGACATATCCAGCCAGCGCACGCCCCTGAAATGCGCAAGAAATCCCTCTGGCGAAACACTCAGCCCCATGCCGCTGAGCTTGAGCGAACCCACATGGCTGAAGTCGGCTTCCAGATCCGGCACGCTGTCGAGTGTCTGGCCACTTAAATCGAGCTCAAACCCGATCGGGCTGCCGTCGACGGCATTTCTTTGCGGAGCTTGGCGTCGCCAGCATTCRCGGATGCGGTCAGCGGCGGTGTATCGCTCTCCCCGCTCCGATACCCCCTCCGAAATCTGGCCCGCCCGAACGTAGCGTTGACGCGCGCCGCCTCCCGAAAAAGCCCACGCCGACAATTGCCGATTCAGCGACTCATACTCGCGTTCAAGGCGTTCAAGCTCCACTTCGACCCCGCTCCCATGGGTTTGCAGGAATTCGGCCACTTCAAACTCGTCGAAGGCCGGGTAGAGGTAGCGAACCCGGGTGCTCAACGTGTCCTGCCCCTTGAACGCCCCCGGCAGACTTCCTTCCAGCAGGTCGGGCCTGATCGCTTGCAGTCGCTCTCGGTAATCCATCAGCCGCTGCCTGCCCTGACGGGTAAACGGATTACCCTCCAGAAGCGTGACCCGATTGACCCTGGCGTTCGATTCGAGCTGATCGGCCTCCGTAGAGAGTAATGCCTGAGGCACTTCGGTCAGCGCGTTATCGCGCAAGTCCAGCAATTGCAGATCAGGAAGACGGTCGGTGCCGAGTGGCCACTCGTCTATGCCCGTGCCGCTGAGGTTGATTTTTTTCAGTCGAGTCATTGCACTGAAGTCCGGCGTGATCCCCAACGGAGTATTCAGCAAGTTGAGTTCCTCAAGGGCACTCAACTTTTCGAGCAGTGCGCCATTGTGAGCGTTAAACCCGATACGACTGCCCCGCAGGCTCAGGCAAGTCAGGGTCTGCATATCGGCGAATGCCTCAGGCACCTGACTCAGCCGGGACATCCCCTCCAGGCTGAGCGTTTTTAACCCGGTGAAACACTTGAGGAAGGCATTGAGATTGCGTACGCCCGACCACGTCAGCGCCAATGTCTGGACATGACTGAACTGTGCACTGAGCACTGGCAGCTCAACGGGCGAATCTATGCTCAGCTCCGAGCCGCTCTGCCGGCGCCAGCAGCGCTTGAGGGTGTCGGCTATCTGACGTTCGCGCGCGCCCGGAATTTGCCCCGCGACAACCTGGCTGCTTTCGGCGGTGACGCGGCCTTGCACCCAGGAATTCAACTCGTTTTTGAGCGTCGTGTACTCGGCTTCGGTGCGGGTCAATCCGCCGCGTACATCGTCACCCAATGAATGCAGGAACCCTTCAACCTCGGCTTCGCTGAAGTCGGGATACAGCTTGAGTACCCGTGCGCGCGGCGTTCGGAAAAAATTCGCCACCTGTTGGCCCGCGGGCAGTGAAGGGCCAACACCACCGAGCAGTTTCATGCCTGGCTCGAGGCTGGGCTTGAGCACTCGATGCCGCTGCAGTACGGCCCGGAACACCCCTCGCGACAGCGGCCGCTGTTGCACCGTTTGCTTCATTCGCTCGGCCTCTTCGAGTGTGAAGCCCATCGCCTGGCGCTCCCCGGACGACAGCGCTTGCAGGACGGATGTATAGAGACTGGAGGACGATGCCCCGGTGAACCCCGAGTTTTCATCCACCACCAGCACCGCACGCGCCGGGGTCTGCGACGGGCCGATCGCCTCCAGCAATTTGCCTTGCGGCCCGTATTCGCGCAGTTCCAGGCGCACATCCTTCGGCCAGCCAGGCAACGTTTCAAGACTGCGCAGGGCCAGGCGTTCGCTGTCGATACCCGATGAGTTCTCCAGATAGAGCCCTTCGTAGGCGTGGGTCAGCCGTCGTTCCTGGCGGGCCCATTCGGCCTGCTCGTAAACGCGCTGGGGCAATGGCCCGGGTTTACCCAGTGCCAACCGTTCCGATTGTGTCGCGCCTGCCAGAATTTGCTCCACCACCACGCTGGGCAGCGAAGGGGAAAATACCTTGATTCGGCCTACGGCACCGTCGGTACCGCCGTCCTGTTCCCGGTACAAGGATTCGAACAACGAGCGCTGTTTGATCGTTACGGTTCGAGCGATTTCCTTGCGCAACTCGCTGGCGCGTTGCTCCAGCGTCATGTCCGATGTACCCGGCACATTGTCGAGAGAGAACGGGGGGGCCTGGTAAATGTCCAGCAGTGACTTGAGCATCGTGCCGTTTGCGCCGTCCTGTTCACTCATGACGAACGCCACCCTGGAAGACTGTTTGCCGACGGCTTCGGGATCTTTCCAGATGAGCTTCGCCTTGCTGTCCAGAACATTGATCGCCGGATTGGCCGGCAACAGTTCCTGGCTGCGCATGACCCTGAACTGCATGGACACATCAGCCCTGGCGTAGACCTGCGGGTCCGGGCTGCTGATCTGTGCCTTGAAGGTTTCGAGGTTCCGGTTGAGTCGAAACCGGGTCAGGGTGTCGGTCAACTGCGCCGCGGGTGGCTGTTGGTCAACATGCAGCTGCCGCAACTGGTCGGGTTCCATGCCGCTGGCAATTCGTACCTGTTCCAGCTCGGCATCGGTGAACGCATCGGTGCGATAGCCCAACCTGCGCATCAGGATCGGCCCGTCCCAACTCAAGGGTTCTTCACCCTCGTGGCTCCAGGCACCCGCACCGTTGTGCTCCAGTTTCGGTGCATAAGCCTCTGGACGGGTCGGATGCTGGATACGGTGCTCCCCGCTGGCCGGGTCTTGTCTGACGACATAATCATTGTTGTCCAGCGTCAGGATGTCCTGACCGTTGAAACGGTGCAGCCCCAGCTCATTGGGCGGTGAGTCCGCCGGCAGCCGGACCGCGCTTTTGTACGGTTCGATATCCGGTTTCCACAGGCGCTGCTTGCCGGTCGGTAGCGTGACGGGTTTCAAGGCCTCGATCACGGGTTCGGGTTTGACAGCCCTCAGCCCGGCGACGCCCTTGCCCACGCCATGCATGACGGCAATCAGTGCCAGGTTTTCCGCAACATCGACCAGGTGCGACAGGGCCGCCCTTCGATCCCCCTCGCTCCATTCGATCGCGCCTTCGAATGCCTCGTTCAAAAGCTGACCGGCCATGACACCGATCATGATTTCACCCAGCACCGGCACGAACATCGAGACACCATTGAGCACCAGCATCCCGACACTCATTAACACGGCGATTTTCTGCGCGCGAACCTTCGCATCCACATCCGCCGTGGGCACCGCATGGGCCCGGGCATCCTTGATGATCTTATCGAGGTTCTTCTCAAACAGATGCGCCCAAAGGTCGGGGTTCGGCGCCCAAAGCCCATGGTCGCTGAAGCTTGAGGTGCTCACGTACGGATCGTCGACCGGCTCCAGTTTTGGCGGCTGCTCAGGTGGCAGCTCCTGGGGTGTGACCAGCGCCGAAAACGGGTTGAGGGCTTCAAATACTTTCGCCCCGGGGGAACGCAATGTGGCAAACGGGTCCGAAGGCGAGTCCGCCGCGGCACGGGTGAACTGGCTGAAATAATAGGGACGATCGGCATAGGCCACAAACTGACTGAAAAAGCGTTGGTACGCCGTCGGGCGGCCATCTGCGGGTTTCGCAGCCTCCCTGGCGGTGAACTGGCGCTTGAGCTCCTCGTCCATCGCCTGCCCCCTGTAGCGTTTGAACGGGTGCTGCGGATCATTGGGAACATAAAGAATGATCTCGTCGGAGTAACGATACTTTTCGCCAATAAGAAACAGCACACAGCCCGTCATTCTTTTTTTCATCAGGCCCAGGTCACGAAACCAGACCGGCTTGCCATCGACCTTGGGATTCATCTCCCCGCCGATCACCGACAGAATCATCGCGTAGTCGTTCGGCTCGATGTCTTTTTGCAACAAGGCCTGCTCGGCCGCCGCGCGCATTGCAGCTTTTTGACTGGCTACAAACCGGTGACGCAGCATGGCCACCGCAACCGGATTCGCCGGTCGCAAAAAGTCCTTGAGGTAAACCTGATACTGCGCGCCGATGTCCAGCTCCCGGCACAGGTTCAGAAGTTGCACCACGGTCAACGCCGTGGTCACTTTGCTGAATTGACCCGGCGCCGATTCAACAACGAAGCCCGACGAGGAATGAAAGTGGCCGATCGCGCACTCGTCCTCCTCGAAGTTGTGCAATGCGGCTTGCAGCAGCGGCAGTTTCAACACTTCGAAGGTACTGACCTCGACTTCAAAAACCCCCAACGCCAGAGGCTTTTTAAGCTGCACAAATGTTTTGTTGACGTCCAGGTCCACGGCGAATCGATCCTTGAGCGCCTTGACCAGCAAGGGCGCTGCAAAAGCATCGATGTCCTGCAGGCGCGCCATGGTTTTATCCAGCAGGGTCTGGGACGCCAGGCTGGCTTCAAAGCCTTCGTTCACGCACTGGCGCTGCGCCGGGGATGCCGTCAGATACCAGTTGGAAAGCCTGAACGGCGCCTGTTTGATGGCCTCTCGCCGTTCGGGCAAGGCATCCACCAGCCAGGCCGGGATGGACCCGGCAATGAATTCGGCGTGAACACCGGGTTGATCGGCGGCGGTCAATGGCGCTGCCGTTTCTTGGGGAGACGCGTTTGGGTTTCGCAAGGTACATATCCTTATGTACGACTTATTTGGACCCTCAGCTTATTCACCCCCGGCTAAAACAAAAACTCAGTAAAACTGCTGAAAAATCGCAATAAAACCGCAAACAGCATTCAACTTAAGAACCTGAAAAATAATTAAATACCACCCGCCCCCACGCAACACCTGATCCGGATTCCCGGCGGTAGTGTTTACCCCACCGCTAAAGAGGCTAAGATCCCCTGACATTCCTGGCAGGACACTGGACATGCGCCTCCCCGAATTCATCAGGCAAAACGTGGACCGCATCGTCGATGAATGGGAGCAGTTCGCCAGCACGATTACCCCGGCTGCCGACCACATGGACAGCATCACCCTGCGCGATCACGCCAAAGCGATTCTGCTGGCGGCCGCTCGGGACATGGCCACGGCGCAAACTGCCACCGAACAGGTCGCGAAGGCGAAGGGTGAAGGCGCGGAAAAAACCCCGAGTCTCGATGAGGCCGGCGCCAGCCATGGCGAGCTGCGCCATACCGTAGGGTTTGATCTGGTGCAGATGACCAGTGAGTTTCGCCATTTGCGCGCCTGTGTGATTCGGTTGTGGGTCAACAGCCTGGATTCGCCGGACCTGGCCTACTTCCAGGACATGATCCGCTTCAATGAAGCCATCGACGAAGCGCTTGCCGAGTCGACTGCAGCCTATGCCGAACAGGTCAATCACTCGCGCGATCTTTTTCTGGCGATACTCGGCCATGACCTGCGCGCCCCCTTGCAAGCCGTGACCATGTCCACCGAGTTACTGCTGCGCAAAACCAGGCTGGAGGGCGACGCATTGGCCTGCGCGATCAATATCAAGCGCGGTGCACGGCACATGGCGGTGATGGTCAGCGATTTACTGGAACTGGTTCGAAGTCGCCTGGGTAAAAGCCTGCCGATTGAACCCAAGCCGATGAACCTGGCCGATGCCGTGCAGGAAGCCATCACTCAGGCGTGCGTCGGGAACCCTGAATGTGATCCGACCTTAAGGGTCGAGGGCGATACGCAAGGCGTTTGGGATGGCGCAAGGCTTGATCAGCTATTACAGAACCTGATTGGCAATGCGTTGCAGCACGGGGCGAATAAACGGGATGTGACCGTCGTCCTCAGTGGCGAGCCCGATGCGGTTCGCCTGACGGTGCATAACTTTGGCGTGCCTATTCCCGAAGAGGCGATCGGCACAATCTTCGATCCACTGGTGCGCAGCGCCGATGAAGAACTCGGCCAGCCGTCGACCAGCCTGGGATTGGGTTTGTTTATCGTCAAGGAGGTAGTTGACGCGCACGGCGGGATGATCGAGGTCAGCTCGAATGAGACGGATGGGACGCTGTTTACGGTGATGTTGCCTCGTAGGCGGTAGATCTGGAAACCGCGTTATCGTTCTTCGCGAGCAAGCCCGCTCCCACATTCGACCGAGTTCTTCCAGTTGGAATGCAGTCGAATGTGGGAGCGGGCTTGCTCGCGAAG